>CAZISU010001065.1:0-2736 GCA_964541935.1 uncultured Planctomycetaceae bacterium
AGAGGGGCAACCAGGATACACCCGGTTGCTCTTCCGGCCACACGAGCTTCTCAAACCCAGTCATGATCTCAGAGTCACTTTGGCCCGCATGTCCCAAGGCGATCTGTGCGGAAAAATAAGCGCCCGGACAATGAAAGCCAAGGAGGTTCCTACTCTCCCACACCGTGTGCAGCATGCCCTTGGCTCCACGATGAATGCAATCCGTAGTGAAATTGCGTAGGCTGGAATAGAGGGCACTCGGAGAACCGATAACCTCGAATCCTTGATCCTGAAAGAAAGTAAGCGAGGGGTAGGCCGCCCAGTTGACGTAGTGCCAATCCATGATCACCGTGTCCTTGGGTAACTTTTCCAATATAGATGGCATGCCCAGCAGATGGTCGCCCCAGATCATCATGCGTCGACCGTGAGCACTGACCTTTTCGTGCAGCCACAGCAAGTGATCGAGGAAAATATTTTCTTTGCCAGCCGCATCGGCCCCCTTCTGGCGACAACGCGGGCAGCGTCCCAGGAAGCGTGACTCATCGCAGTTGACGTTAAAATACGCGGACTTGGACAGGGGGATTATCTCGTCGAGCAGATCCGAGAGAAAGGGGCGTGTCTCCGGGTGCAAGGGGCAGATCTGATAGGGATTACCGTCTTCGGCTAAGTGGATGTAGGCTGGATGTCGGAGCACGTCGTACATATGACCGAAAGTCGTCTGCGCCAGAATCAGTTCCATTTGATTACGTTGGCAGGCACGCTCGATAACTTCGATATCCGCAGCGCACAGCGCATTTGGGGAAGCGAATTCCGGGTGACTCTCGTAACGGAAACCGTCCTCGAAATAAAGCATGAAGCTCCGATGGCCGCAAGCGGCCAGGAAATCGACGAAGCGTGCATAACTCTCAGCGTTGTAACCAATAGCTCCTCGACTGGTATCATACATAAGTGCGCAGAATGAAAGCTCTGGTAAACGTGTTTCGATTGCATCCGAAGCCACGGGAACGACAGCCAGGCGGGAGGGAGCGGGTTCGTCGATGAGATCTATCGTTGGAAAGGCAAAGGCATATTCCGCCCAGATACCGTCGGAAAGCGGCCAGTAGGACCATTCTCGACCTGCGAAAATACGCGCTATGTTCAATCGGAAACTATCCGGCGCTCTTCCCCCGCGAAGGGAGAACATGTTTACCAATGGCAGGTACACTTCGACTTGCCAGCCATCATTGAGCAACCTTGTTTCAACCCTGGCAGGAAACGGATAGGCTTCGGCTGCCCAGGTCGGATCAGTATAGGGAAAACTGGTGCCGAGTTGAGTGCAATTAAAAGTGCCGTCCGGAGTAATTGATATCGTGATCAGATCAGCTTCTCGGCCAGACGCATCAAATGCCACGACGAACCGATCGGAGGGCGTCAGGATCTCACCGTTGCATCGACATCGAGCCTGTATCAGCAATTCACAACCCATCCAAGACAGACTGACTTCGGTGTCAGCACTCGCCGGCCGACTGCTTGCGTTATTGATGAAGCCTCGAACGACTGCGGGAGTTTGATCTGACTGACGATAGCAGTCATAGTGTTTATTCATATATGCCTCTTGTTTATTATTACTATGATAGATAGCCGTAAAGCTGACGAATCTCACCGGGGTTAGTCAAACGGCCCTTGATTATATCGACAGTCGTTTTGCTGTCGTCCACCGATGTTGAAGCACGCGGGGCAGTTGCCGCAATGATAATCGTTCTTTTCATAGCTTCACTTCGGAAAGGAAAAGCCCCGGACGCAGCAGAGCTGTGGGTGGCCCGGTTTACTCAGGTAGTCGGAATTGAAGAAAACCGTCCTTTCGTCGGGCGAAAGGGCGGGCGAATCAACGCACCAATAGTTATACTGTGTCCACGATGTCTTGGTATGCAACAGATGTTTGGGAATGATTTCGGGATCATTCCCGTCTTTTTCCATCACAGTACCCAGCCATAGGTACGTGTTGTACAGTTTGTCGTAGCCCTCCGTGTTGGAAACGAGGTGATTGCCAGCCATATTCCATGACATATGGCAGCATTCGGGGCGAAATATTTTTCGGGTCATCTCATAACGTTGTCCTCCGACAATCTTATTGCCGTCATAGACCTGCTCAAGAGGACAGGCGACCGGAGCAGCACCGACGATACCCATGCGGAGATGAGTATCCGGTTGGATTAAAACGGAATGCATGACCACCTCATAGCGCCCGCCTCGCCAACCCGCGTGATCAACTCCCTCCCCTTCACCGCCCATCGGGATGGTACCGATCATCTCCCCCTGGTCGTTCACCACGTGCATCGTGACTCGATGGATATCGTCTTGCCATCCCGGCCCATCGGAAACGAATTGGTCCCGATGAAACTTGCCCATTAACAGATGATGGGACTTGTCCGGATCCGACCCCATATAGTAAGAACCACCCGCCCGCCAGCAATACCACTCCCAGTCGAATCCCCAGATCTTGAAGGTA
Source organism: uncultured Planctomycetaceae bacterium (assembly GCA_964541935.1). Lineage (GTDB taxonomy): Bacteria > Planctomycetota > Planctomycetia > Pirellulales > Thermoguttaceae > JAFGTN01. The sequence goes on from CAZISU010001065.1 coordinate 2,468, forward strand.
TCGAGATCGATGAAAATCGGGGCGTAATACGCCCGCTCATCTCCCCTGGTAGCGAAACTAAAGCCGGACGCCAAGGTACGGCCATCTCCAGACAGGTTGCCAAAACGGCTCCCTCCTATGGGCATTCTGCCCACGCCGTTGATCTTCGTGTCAAAAACCTGTACGGTCTCGGTTCGAAAATCCCTTAACGAGATGCGCTGTAACAGGATACGGACAGGTGAACGATCAGCCTGGTCCACGAAGTAATAGAGAAAACTGTCGTCGGCATT
>CAZISU010001066.1:0-2733 GCA_964541935.1 uncultured Planctomycetaceae bacterium
ATCGGCAGAGGTGAGGGCCTTGAATCTGTCGTATTCCAACTCGGCCTTGGCCTGCTCCAACTCCCGCAAAGCTTCTTCCTGCTTCTGCACGGCGCCCTCGCGTTGGGCTTTCTCCAATGCCTCTTGCGCCTCTTTCATCTTCTTGCGGGCGGCATCCAGTCGCTCCCGGGCCGGGCTGTCCGCCTCGGACGGCGGTTTCTGCGACTGCTCGCCGCTCTCTTGGCCGCTTTGTTTCCCACTCTGTCCATCACTCTGTTCACCGCCGGACCCTTCGCTCTTTCCGCCACTCTTCCCGTCACTTGGCTTCGAGCTTTGCCCCTCGCTTTTTTCGCCAGAAGGTTTACCCTGGCTGTTCTTGCCGCTTTCGCCAGCTTTTTCACTACCTTTTTCACCACCTTTTTCACCACCTTTTTCACCACCCTTCTCACTGCTCTTACCGTCTTGTTTCTCTCCGTCCTTTTTCTTACCGTCGGTCGGTTCGCCTTTATCCCCGCCGTCCTTTTTCTCACCAGGCTCGCCCGCGTTTTTCTCACCGCCAGATTCTCCGCTGTCCGCTTTGTCCATCTCTTCGTCGCTCTTCATCTGCTCCGACAGACGCCCCGTATTTTCGGCCAGGTTGCCTTGCTCCTGCGCCAGTTGCTTGGCGTCGCTGCCGGCTTCGGTTTGACCTTCCAGAGCCTTCTGCTTGCGAATGATGCGGTTTAGCTGTTTCAAATAACGTTTGATGCGGGCTTTCTCCGAGGCGATGCGTTTGGCCCGGTCCTCGCTCAAAAGCAACTCCAGCAGTGCGGCCAGATCGCGGTCCAAATCTGCTTGCCCTTCGATTACTCGTGAAAGCCGCTGTTTGCCGAGCAGATCGACAAGCTGTTCGAACTGCACGCCAATCAGCCGCTGCTTGCTTTGAGCCACGGCCTTGCGTAACAGTTCGGCCCGTTGCGGATCGGTCGAGGCCGTCAGTTCGGCCATTCGCAACAGCACTTCTTCCAGGTGCTTATATTTATCCGCGATGCGCTGCTGTTCGTCCGACAACTGCTGGGGGCTATCCGCCTGCGTCTTCGCGCCGTCGGCCGCAATTGCACGTTCGCACAACCGGCCCATCGATAATACCGCAACTATAACAGCCAGGGTCACAAGCGTGTGGCACGCTTTGAGCGAATGAAAATTAAAATATGTCAATCGGTCATGCATGGTCAGTCCTCCAGTAGCTCGCGGAGTTTGGCCTTGTGCCGTTGCTTTACGTTTGTGCCCAGCTTTTTCTGCGCATCGATGATGGAACGCAAAATGGCAATCGCTTGGCTGTAGTCTTCCAGTTCCATCATGCGACCCAGAACCTCGTCCATTGCCAACAGTATCGCATCCACCTGGGCTTTGGCAATATCCCGCTGGGAGGGGCCCGTCTTCGCATCGCCTAGCGTTTTGCGGAGTTCCTGCAAGCTAAGCTCCAATTGCGGGAACATTTCTTCGGCGATGCGCCGCAGCGGTTTGGAAATCCCGGCCTCCAGCCGCACGCGCAGCTCTTCGGTGTCGATACGGTTGTTCACCAACTGCAAACGCACGTGGTCGAAGGCCTCGGCCGTGCCCAAAACCTCGTGAGCGTTTTTGCGTCCGTTTTGTATGGCCCTTTCGCAACGCAACGTACGCACGGCCAGGCCGCGATCTTTGCTTTCGCCTTCGGCTGTGGCGAACTCGATACGCAGCAGCGAATCGCGAGTTTCTGACACCTCTTCGATAATCGCCTCGAAACGGCGCCGCAGCACAATCTCGCGGGCTTGCAGCATGGCTTGCAGTTGGGCCGGCGTGACCACATCCAAAAGCCATCGCTGGCTGCTGCCCTCGTTTGGCCCGTCGCCCAGATCGAAACGGTCGGCCGCACGCAATGCGACCAACATCTTCTGCCCGGCCTCGACGCCCAACTCGCGAACTTCCAACGCGGTTTCGTCCGGGTTCAAATCGATCTCGGTGGGGTTGCCGTCTAACTCAACTACGTCGACCTTGTGCGGGATAAGCTCGCCCAGAGCCGTTCCACCCAGTGCCGATCCACCCAGCGCCGAGCCGTCCGCTGCGGCCTTATTGATTGCATATTCGAACCACAAACGCGCGATACCGTGATCGTCGCTCACTTGGCCCTCGATCGGCAGCCGCGCTGCGGGCGTAATGGCCGTGCCGATGCCACGCAACGCGACGGGCAGCTCGGGCGCTTGGTCGGCCGCCACGGCCAGCGACAGCGAGACGGGCTGCCGGCTCTTGATCCCGTCGGTGTCGTGCAAAACGAACGTAATCCCGCGATCTTCTTTCACCAGTCCCAAGTCGTGTTCGAACGCACGGCTATCGGTCGACTGGCCGGATGCAATTTCAATCACCGCCTGCTGCATTTGACGGCCGGCCGCGGTCGAGTTGACCATCACCCGTCGCAGATCCTTGGCCGCTCGCCCGCGTGCCTTCACATGCGTGCCGAAGGGTATCTCGGTCACCTTGCTAATCACGGGCACGAGCCGCGGCGGGCGTTTCATATAGGCCGGGTATTCGCACGCCAGCACAAGTTCTTCGACGGTGGGACTTTCAACGACCTCGATCCGCAGGCCTTCTAACAACACATCGCCACCGCGGATTTCGAGCTCGATGGGCGAAAGCACGCCCCGGAAAGTATGCGAATATCGCTGCAAGGCCTCGCCCGAAGCCGCCGCGTCGCCCTCGCGGTTCATGGTCGCCCGACGCCGCGAACCACCCTCGGTG
>CAZISU010001067.1:0-2732 GCA_964541935.1 uncultured Planctomycetaceae bacterium
CGCGGATAGACTATTTCTTCGGACTGGATGGGGCAGGCACCGGTTGTGTGTCGGGCACGCTAGGCGGCGTGTCGTCTTCGCGGACAGAAAGATCCGCATAAATCACGCGGTATTTCTTGGCGTCCTGCGGGCGATACCAGAAAATGGGCCTGTCGGCCGCGCCCAGCGAGACGCCTTTGCCGGCGTAATGTGCGTCGGCTTGCGGCGGAAGCTGATTGGCGAACGTAAGGCCTCGCTGAACCCGTTGTTGGGCTTCCATGAACTTCCGCGATTTGTCCGCCTGGACTTTTGCAGACTCCTGCATATTGGCCACCCGGGCTTGAGCGACCTTTGACATCCGGGCTTCCCAGGCTTTCACGTCCTTTAGCAGTTGATCTCCCAGGGTTTTGGCGATCTCCACATCGATTTTTTGCTTCTGCTCCTCATTCAGATTCGCTGCTATCTTCTTATTCATCTGCTTGTCGAACTGCTGTTTCCGTTCCACATTCGTCTTCCACTTCGCTGGAGCGAGATCCTCCCAAAGCATCTGCAGCATGATCTTGCGGGAAACCTCATCCAGCTTGCGAGTCTGCTCCTCACCTGGTTCCCCTTCCATGACCTTGCTTATCTGTTCCCAGAAATTGTGTCTCTGCTCCTCATTCGGCTTCCATTTCGCTAAAGCAAGATTCTCCCAAAGCTTTTGGATGACCAGCGGGCCCGTGATCTTCATTGTGATCTTTTGCATCTGCTCCACGAGCTTCTGCTGCTCCTCATCACACATCTTCCCCGCCATGGTCTTGTTCATCATCTCGTCCATGATTTTGCTCATCTGTTTCTCGAACTCCTCGTCTGGCTCCAGCCCTGGAGCGAGATTGTTCCACATGTTCTGGAAATTGAGCTTTTTCCAAAAAGCAAACGTTACCTTCCGCGAGTCAAGTGAATCCGGTAAAACGCCACCCGTCAATTTGGTGTATTCGCGGAAGGCTTCGATTAGATCCTTTTCCTCCTGTGGGGAACCATCCATCGTCTGGTTCTCTATTGTGTAGCCGGTCGGCGGATCGAGGCTGAACAATGATTCGTCCAAGTCCGCGTTGAACACGAAATCGCTCATGGTTGCCTGCAAATTACCGTCCATTCCACTGGTTATTTCGATGCGGACCGGCAGTCCTGTTTCGGGGTCCCCCCACAAGTCCATGTCCCTGCCATCAGTTCTGACACGAAATCCTATGACTCGGCGTCCGTCGATCTCCTTCTCGCCGAGCGGTTCGCGTTTGACGCCCGGCTTATCCCGGGCATCGAGCAGGAGCGAACGATAGCCAGCCAAGGGGGCCTTGTCTCCGGAAGCCTCGTATTTGTTGGGCCTGTTGGTGAAAGTGAGGAGCGTGGCCGTTTTTGTCGCGATGTTCAGGTTGAGACTCTTGCCTTGGCTAAAATCCTGGATCACTACCGTCTTGGACTGGAACGGTATCTGTGTCTCATGACGCATCAGGGCGTCGTCCAGCATCATAACATTGCTCTTCAACGTCACTGCGGGTGGGCCCTTCATTACAACGGTTATCTTGAACTTGACGCCCTTTGCATCGAGAATCGGGGTGATGAAGTCGGCAAAGGTCGGTGTTGCACCGCCGCCGTGGAACCACAAGGCGACTGCTGTAACGGCGAGAACGAAAATAGCCGCAGCCGCGGCGCGGGAAATTGGGGAATGCATAATCCACCTCCATGTGGTTAACGAACGGGTGAGAAATGTGGGATGAGTTGTATCTGCTAGATGGGCAACCGTCTCTGCCGGGCCCACGCGGTCCAGGATCGTTGCCCGCAGCTTTTGGGCGTATTGCGGGTCGGGCGCGATACTCGGGTCGCCCGCTTCGCGGACCAATCGAGCTAGCACTTCCTCATCGCTATTGAATTGATTATTCATTGGACGAATCCTTGCTTGCCGGTCGTTCGTCGCCACAGGGCAGCATGTACCCAGCGAGCAGGCCCCGCATTTGTTGACGTGTTCGGGAAAGCAGCGACTCGACCGCCTTGGCGGTTCTTCCCATGCGTCCGGCAATTGTCTCGACGGAAAGCCCTTCCACATACTTGCACAGCAGCGCCTCGCGACGGTCGTCTGGAAGGGACAGAATCGCCGCTCGCACGACAGATCTCTGCTCCACCTGCTCCAACACGTCCTGGGGCAAGACGTAGGCCTCTGCAAATTCGGCCACCTCCTCGCATTGACCACTAAGCGATGTCGCGTTCCCAGCCAAAGCCCGGCGGCGGTAGTGTAAGGCAACTCGCTTGCGGGCAATACCGAACAACCAGTTGCGGAAACTGCCCCGGGATGCATCACACTGGCCGATACCGTCCAGCGCTTCCAGCCAAGTTTCCTGATTCAAGTCCTCCGCAATCGCCCGGTCGCCCCCAACAAGGTGAAAAACGAAGCCGTAGACCTCGTGAAGATGGCGATCAATGGTCACACTCCAAGCGGAGCGGTCGCATTGTTTCAAAGCCATAATCAAGCTGGACTGGTCGTCGGCCGCCACACACACTCCCTTGTTGTTACCCGTACTCCTTACAAGCATATTTGCGCGCGAGGAAGAAATCCTTCGCAGTTGGGCCAAAATAACCAGCGAGATTCTTTGCTGCAAAGGTCCCCGCTCCTGACAGATATCGCCGTACTCCTTCGCCATTAAGGAGTTAAGTCATTTGTGGCGCAAGAGGTCGAGCTATAATTTCGCATCTTGAAAACCATAGAAAATCTGACACAATCG
>CAZISU010001068.1:0-2727 GCA_964541935.1 uncultured Planctomycetaceae bacterium
CTCGACCGCAACCGCATGGCGGTTCGCTGGGATACGCACGAGCCAGCCGCGCGGATATTCCAGCAGTGCCGACAACGTGGCCGTTCAATGTCGGTGGCAGTGGTCCTGGGCGGAGATCCGGCCTGCCTTTTGGCGGCCTCGGCGACGTTGGTCGGATCGACCGACGCCTGGGCTTTTGCCGGCTTGTTACGAGAAAAACCGCTCGACGTCGTGTCCTGTCGCAGCGTCGATTTGCAAGTCCCGGCCGATGCCGAAATCGTCATCGAGGGCACGATCAACCCCGACGAAGAGCTCATCGAGTCGGGGCCTTGGTGCATGGCCGACGGGCACTACCGCTCGATGTGCTCCGCGCAAATCGTGCATGTCACGGCCATTACGCAACGTGCGAATGCAATCTGCCCCGCCATTGTGCATTGCCCGACGGAGAACAATGCCGCTGCGAACGAAGCCGTGACGATCGCCCGCGCAATGGCCAAGGTGCAATTGCCGCTATTGCGGATGGCTGTTCCCGAGATTGTAGATTTCGACCTGCCGGCGGCCGGCGCCGGACGACATATCGCCGTGGTTTCAATCCGCAAGACGTATCCCGGCCAAGCCCGTCGCGTGGCCAATGCTATCTGGGGCCTGCCGGGGATGATGTTCTCGAAGATCTTGATCCTGGTCGATGGTGGTGTTGACGTTCGCAACTGGAATGAGATTTGGGCCCATATCGCGGCCAAGGTGCAACCCAGCCGCGATGTATTTTTCAATCAGGGGCCGCCCAATCCAAACGATCCGGCCGTTTTTGTCGAAGATTTGCATAAAATGGCCGCAAGCAACACGATGGCAATAGACGCGACAAGCAAACTGCCCGATGAATCTTCACGACAGGCCGAGCCGGTAGAAGTCAGCGAAGCGATTAGCCAAGCCGTCAGCCGGCGCTGGGCTGAGTTTGGCTTGGGAGAATGAACACACCATATGGAGAGATATTGTAGTTCGGAGTTTTGCCGGGCGGTTGCCTTGGACAGGATGAACGGGATTGACAGGATGGGCTGTAAGGCAAGTAAAACAAGAACTTGGAACTGTTGAGAGAGAAAATGAGAAATCATTTAGATGCGATAATAAAGCCTGGATATAGTCATAATCGCAGGGCCGGCGTTGCCCGACTTATCGTTGTCGCTGCCGTGGTGTTAATTGTCGGTAGCCTTTTGGTGAGCGGTATTATCCGTGCGCGTGAATCTGCTAGACGACAGCGGTGCTTCAACCAAATGCATCTTGTGGGCCTTAAATTGGGTAATTATATAGACTCACATTCAACATTCCCACGCGGTACAGTGAAAAACGATCTGCTGCCACCCGAAAGCCGCCTTAGCTGGTACGTCAACGCCTGGAGCAGTTTGCTTAGTTACGATAACATCTTGCTGCAAATCGAAAAAGATGAACCCTGGGATGCCGAGGAAAACCTCTCGCCGCGTTGGATCAATACGGATATAGAAGAAAACGTTGAAGCCAATGTCAAGGTCGACAAAGCCACGCCAGGATGGCCTGTCGATGCATATATCGATTGGCAATGTCCGTCAGAAGATCCGGAAAACTGTTTGTGTATTCCTCCGTTCACCTCGTATGTTGGCATCGCCGGTCTTGGGGCAGATGCCCCGCTCTTACAGACTAATAACGAGCGAAGCGGGATTTGGGGATATGATCGGCAAACCAGTATGAAGCAGATCACCGATGGCTCTTCTTCGACAATCTTGCTGGCCGAAACCGCTCAGGGAATCGGACCTTGGACGGCCGGCGGCTTTTCCACGGTTCGTGGTTTTGCCCCGCCAAGTGTTTTGCCAATTGGCCCAGGACGGCAATTCGGCGGCCTACACCAGGCTGGAGCAAATGTCGCGTTTGCAGACAGTTCTGCTCGACTATTATCAAATGACATCGACCCCAGCATTTTTTCTAAGATGATAACGATTGCAGGCGACGAAAATATAGAACCTACAGGCAATGCAAAACACAACCGTTGACAAATCTGCATCCAGAGTTCGAAAAATGTTCGGCGAGATCGCCTCGCGCTACGATTTTTTGAACCATTTGCTTTCGGCGGGCATCGACCGTCGTTGGCGACGCCGCACGACACAGCTTGCCCCGCTGCGGGAGGGCGGCACGGTCTTGGACGTTTGTACGGGCACGGGCGATCTGGCCTTGGCATATTGGCGTTCCGGCGGCGGCCGGACAGAGGTCGTGGGGGCCGATTTTTGCCGGCCCATGCTGGAAATCGGGCTCGCCAAGGTGCGACGGGCCGGTGCCGACGATAAAATCAGTTTGGTCGAGGCCGACGCCGAGCATCTGCCGTTCGAGAACGACCGCTTCGAAATCGTTTCCGTGGCCTTTGGGCTGCGAAACATCAGCGATACCGACCTTGGTCTGCGCGAGATGGCCCGAGTTTGCCGACCGGGCGGCCGGGTGGTGGTTTTGGAGTTCTCGATGCCGCGCAGTAAGCTTATTCAGGAAGTATACAAGCGGTATTTTCGCCGTCTCCTTCCTCTTGTGGGCCAGGCCTTGGCGAAGAATAAGCAAGAGGCGTACAATTACCTTCCGGCCAGTGTCGAAGAGTTTCCACAGGACGAGGCCTTGGCCCAGCGTTTTCGCGGGGCCGGATTGAAAGACGTTTGTTACCGCCGGCTGACGTTCGGCGTTGCTACCTTATATATGGGTGTCAAATGAAACGAAATATTGTCTTGGGTATTTCCGGTG
>CAZISU010001069.1:0-2724 GCA_964541935.1 uncultured Planctomycetaceae bacterium
GTTTGTGACTAACTTTTGCGAGGCCGACAAAAAACTCCTTACAGATGACCCGTCGAGCGACGTCTTCGACCTCTGCAACCAATTGGTCGCATCAACAGAGCCGGACAAGCCCTACGACTCGGGCATTACCTTCCTGCCCTACCTGTACGGATCGCCCGTGGAGATCGCTGCCAAGGCATGTTTCATGGGCCTCGACGGCTCTCACACCCGCGCCGACCTGCTCCGCGCGATTTATGAAGGAGTCGTCTTCGGACATCGTTGGCACGTCGAGAAACTCTTGCAGTTCCGCACCATGCCCGCGGCGATTCGGCTGACCGGCGGGGCGTGTAAAAGCGAAATCTGGATGCAAATCTTCGCCGACATCCTGCAAACCACAATCGAGGTGCCCGCCGGTTCGGAGCTCGGCGCGTTGGGCGCGTCGATCTGCGGCAGCGTGGCCGTGGGGGTGCACGATTCGTACGAAGCCGCCTGCGCCGCCATGGTTCGCATCGACCGCCGCTATGATCCGAATCCAGAAAACGCTTCAGTGTATGAAGCAAAGTACGCCAGATTCAAACAACTCGTAAAAACATTCTCAAATTTCCAGTCCTAAACCTAAGGAGTATCACGCATGTCACTTTCATCCCTTTCCCGCAAGGCCCTCACCGTGATCGTCTGCCTCACACTCGCCATCGCTTTCGGGTGCAAGCCGGCTGAGGATAAACAGAAGGGCGCGGCCAAAGCCGACGGTCCCTCGGGCGCCGAGGTGAAGCTGCTGATGGAACTGCCCGACGAGTGCAACTCGCCCGACGGCATGTGCCTCTTGCCGAATAACGACATTTTGCTTTCGTGCCCCAACGTCAACGATCAGAAATATCCGGCTGTGATCATGCGAATCACGCCGGAGAATAAGCGGGAAAAGTGGTTGGATCCGCCCAAGCATCCCACTACCGGCAAGGCATTTCCGTTTGGGATTTGTGTCGACGCCGAGGGCAAGAACGTTTATATTACCGACTTGCAGTGGTTTGCCGACACCAAAAACCCGGGCAACAACTCGCGTATTATCCAGATCCCCATCGATGCCAAGGGTAACCCGGCCGGCGAGCCGAAGGTTATCGTGGAAGGGTCGGTCGTGGCCAACGCCGTCGTGGCTCGCGATGGAGTTATCTATTTCACCGATACGACCATGGTGCCCGGCACCGACCCGCTTTTGACGGGTGTCTTCCGCATTCCCTTGTCCGAGGCCGCCAAGGGGCCGGTACAACTCAAAAAGCCGCTGGAAAAAGAGCCGCACCTGATAGCCACGTTACCGACCAAGAACGTCAAAATCGGTTTCGGTGCCGACGGACTCACGTTCGACGACGACGGCAATATGTACGTTACCAACTTCGCCGACGGCGAGATCTTCAAGGTCACATTCGACAAAGATGGCAAGCCCAGTGAGCCGAAGCTGTTTGCCAAGGATCCCGTTATGCGCAGCTCCGACGGCATCTTCTTCGATAAAAAACGTAAAAAGTTCTTCCTGGCCGACTCGGTTGCCAACGCGGTCCAGATCATCGACCTTGACGGAAAAGTAACGATGCTAGCATCCGACACCAACAACACCGGCGCCGGCGGCCGACTCGACCAACCCTGCGAAGTGCTCTTACGCGGCAACGAGTTGATAATCTCGAACCTGGACTTCCCCATACCCGGAGGCGTCAACACCACGTTCGACAAACCGTACACCATTTCGGTCATCAAGCTTGACGACTGACGATAGTTGGCAGCCACGCAACGGAAGACATGGCTGTTGCGGGAATAACGTTATGCATGAGCGACAGCCTGCGAAGCGCGGTATGATTCTATTGATCGTATTGTGCATGTTGGTAATGTTCGGCCTGATCGGAATCACGTTCATCATGCTCTCGGGCAATGCGCGCCGTAGCGCGATCTCGCAAGCCAAAGTCGATCAGGCCAACAACCCACCCGACCGTCTCGCCAACAACATAATCATGCAAATTCTGCGAGGCACGAACAACCCTGCCTCGGTGCTGCGCCCACACGGGCTGCTGGAGGATTTGTACGGAAACGGATGGGCGCAAGGACGGATTACACCTGGCGCCAATCCGATTGTGCAACCATTGGTAGCCGGCGGGCAACTGCTGCAATTCACGTTTAGCGGATTTGGCGCAAATGCGCTCTCGACTCCGTATCAAAAATACGTGGGTTGTGTTCTAACGATGACATCCGGCCCGGCCGCTGGACGAAGCACGCGGATTGTGGGTTTCGACTCGGCAAACAGTCGCTTCCAGATCATGACCTTCGACGGCGTGAGCATCGATGACAACGGAACGCCCTCCGACATCTCTGACGATGTGGCCAATTTTGGAGCACGGCAGCTCGACGGCGATTTTATCATCAACGGCAACCCGTTCTCCGGCACGGGATTCGGTTATGACCCCAGCGCCAAGACGACTAGCCCGCTGCTAACGGCCTCCGACCCGGTCGTTGCACAACCATATGCTCTCTTGCCCAATCCGCGATCGTTTACGCCAAACGGTACATACGACGACCCCGCCGGCCCCGGCGGCGCCAACGAAGATTACGACGCGGCCGACTATCAGAATATGCTGCTGGCCGCGCAGGTCACGCAAGACACAACAATCATGGGCGTGGCCGCCCCGATGGGAACGGTTTCCATGCCATCGCTTCATCGTCCGGCGCTGGTGAATTACCACTTTCACCAATTAGCTGCTCGTCCGG
>CAZISU010001070.1:0-2724 GCA_964541935.1 uncultured Planctomycetaceae bacterium
CTTTACAGCGACGATACGCGGTACGACTGGGCTACCAAGCCGTGGGAACAGAAAGGATCTCCTTATATCTATGGCGTGGCAACCCTGCCCGACGGCATCAACGACGGCGAGGAGGTATGGAACGAACTGAAAGACAATCCAAACCTACAGTTCATCTTCAGCGGGCACGTAACTAACGATGGCACGGGCTACCTGGCCAGCACGGCCGACGCCGGGAACGTCGTCCACCAGGTTTTGGCCAACTACCAATTCCTCGACAATGGCGGAAACGGATACATGCGGCTCTTGGAATTCCTGCCCGACGGCAAGACGGTCCATGTGCGGACGTACTCGCCATACCTCGACTCTTCTCTTACGGCGTCCGACCAGGATTTTACACTGACGATGTTGCCCAGCGGCGCGACGGGGGCGACAATGTACTGGGACACCAGTACCGACGCCGGATTTCAGGCCGGAGGCGGCACGTGGGACAACAACAATGCTGTTGCGTGGAGCGATAGTGCAAGCGATGGTACGTCGCCGGGACAATGGACTAGCAGTGCGGATGATGCTGTGTTCGGCACGAATGGGACGTCGACAATCACTGTAAGTGGATCGCCGAGTGTCCACAGCATGACATTCTCGGGAACCGGTTATACGCTTAGCGGCTCCGTAAACGTAGGCGCCGGCGGCATCATCGTCGACGAGACGGTGACCACCACCGCACCTATACTCAGTGCCAGCCAGTCGTGGACCGTCGCGGCGGGAAAATATTTGAAACTTGTCGGCAATACGGCAATCGATGTGGGCGCCGCCAACACGTTGACAATCGACGGCGACGGAACGGTTGCGAGTATCAATAATTATGCCATCCGGATTGCGAACGGTTCTGTTGTCCAAACCGATGGTGGTATTTACAGTTCAACGTATTTCATGCTTGGCACCGCCGGTGACGCCACCTTTACGACAACCGGCGGCGCTATGAACATGGCTAAGGACTTCCTTGTTGGTCAGAAAGACGGTACAACCTCAACGATTAACCAAGACGGCGGCACCATTATGATACCCCGCCATACACAGCTCGGAGCTGCGGGCATGGGCACAGGCGTGTATAACCTCAATGCCGGTACGTTAAAGCTCTCGGGCGACACTGGCCTCAATAACACCTATTGGAACTCCTATGCCTTCAACTTCAATGGCGGTACGATGGAGTTGAGTAACCCCAATTCGGGGAGCCAAAGCTATACGTTCAACGTGAAGTCCGGCGGCGCGAAGATTGATGTTGTCAACGCAGCCGTAACAAATACGTTCAACGGCGCATTGTTGGAAGATGCGGGCTCGCTCGGCGGCGGACTGCAGAAGCTCGGCGCGGGCACGCTGGTGTTAAACGGCGTCAACACCTACACCGGCGACACGCTGGTCGACGAGGGCACCTTGAGTATTAGCCAAGCCCATCTCGCCATTTCGAGCGACGTATGGATTGCTTTAGGTGCAGTCCTAGACCTCAACTTCACCGGAACCGATGCTATCCGGTCACTGTACCTGGATGGCTTGAAAATGACGCCCGGCATCTACAGCGCCGGCAACTCCGACGGGTACATTACCGGTTCGGGCAGTCTTTATGTGTCCATTCCCGGCGATGCCAACGGAGACGGAACGATTGACGCCGCCGACGCCGCGATCTTGGCGTCAAACTGGCTAAGTACCGGCGCGGGCTGGGGTGAAGGAGATTTTAACGGCGACGAGAAGGTCGATGAGGCTGACGCCACAATGCTAGCGGCCAATTGGCAAATTGTTGTTGGTAACATGACTGCTTCCGTTCCCGAACCCTCAACGGTGGCCCTGATTATTGCGGCGGCCATGGCTCTGTTGGGTCTGCTCCGACGGAAGAATGAAAGGTAGTGCGGAAGGGTATTAGAGGTCGCGGCCGCCCAGCGGCGGTCGCGGCCTCAACCCGCCTTAAAGAGTTATTATGATCCGGCAAACAGACAGAGGCATTAATTGCAATAGGCTACGGCGAGCGTTAAAATACGCCATGGATTGCAAGCTATTTTTACTCTCTCCAGAAACACACGGGAGTTGTGTCATGAACATGAACTGTAAACTCAAAAGAGCATCCGAAAATCGCGGCGGTTTCACGCTCGTAGAGTTACTTGTCGTAATCGCGATCATCGGCATCCTTATCGCGCTTCTGCTTCCGGCAGTGCAGGCGGCCCGTGAGGCCGCGCGACGCATGCAGTGCAGCAACAACCTCAAACAAATCGGGCTGGGGTTGCACAACTATCACGGAACCTTCAATATGTTCCCGGCCGGCGGGCAGTCGACTGGCGTTACTCCACGAAGCAATCGATACAGTTTCGGCCCAAGTTGGTTGGCCTGCATCCTGCCCCATTTGGAGCAGAGTCAAACTTCCGACGCTGTCGACACGAGCATGACTTTCGATCTCGACTACGGCGATCGTAACATGAACCACCTCGATGGTTTCGGGCCGCCCTGCTACTCTTGCCCGTCGAGCAGTATGCCCCGTTTTTACATTATGGGTCAGTCGGATATTAGTGTTTTAATGCCAAACTACCCCGGTATAGCCGGTGCAATCAATCCGGCACTCGATCCGGGAGAACGTTGGACGCAAGACGGCAACCCTCACGCACGCAACGGCACGCTGTTTGGCGCCGGTTGGGTTAAAATATCCGAAATCTCAGACGGTACTTCGCACGTACTGATGGTCGGCGAACAGTCGGATTG
>CAZISU010001071.1:0-2723 GCA_964541935.1 uncultured Planctomycetaceae bacterium
TTATGAGAGTTTTGTCTCCGATACGAAACGCTGAACAGTGTCATGGCTGACGAGTTCGCATGTCGCAAAATTTCGTGGCCCAGGCACAAATGCCCAGTCGTTGTTAGGCGAGCATCAAGTCTCGGCCAAAAACAAGGAGGTCTGCCCCTACCATGAAAATTTCCAAAAACATCATTGCCGTGGCGATGCTCGTCGCCGTGGCCGGCCAATGCGGCTTGGCCGGCGCTGCGGTACCGGCCCCATTGTGCTGCGAACCGGCCCCGTCATGCTACGAGGCATCCAGCTACGATGACTCCGGCTGCCAGCCGATGGGCTGCATCGGCCCGATCAGCGACATCGAGATCAATGGCTGGATTTCATCCGGTCTCTTCGGAAACGCCTACGGCGCGACCAACAACGGCCCCCTGGGATTCAATGATGTCGGCGACGGCTACACTCTCAATCAGCTTTGGATCTCCATCGGCAAAGAAGCCGACAATGGCGGTTGCGGAGTCGATTGGGGCGGACACTTCGACTATGTATTCGGCGTCGATGGCCCCGACACACAATGTTTCGGCGACGAAACTTGGGATTTCGGCTGGAACTCGGGCCGCGATTACGGTTCGGCCATCCCGCAACTATATGGCGAAGTAGCCATCAACGACCTGACCATCAAGGCCGGCCATTTCTACACGATCATCGGCTGGGAAGTTGTGCAAGCTCCCGACAACTTCTTCTATACCCACGCCTACACGATGTACTATGGCGAGCCCTTCACGCACACAGGTATGTTGGCCTCGTATAAGCTGGGCGACAAACTGACCGTGCACGGCGGCTGGACCGATGGCTGGGACAACGGCTGGAAGAACCCCAACGCTGCATCCACGTTCCTCGGCGGTCTCTCCGCGTCGCTCAGTGATGATGTTTCCTTGGCCTGGTCGCTCAGTGCCGGTACATTAGGCGATACGGCCGGAGTCCCCAACGGCGACGTCTACATGAACAGCATCGTGCTCGAGTGGAACATGACCGAGCGATTCACCTATATCTTCCAACACGACCTGGGAACCATCGCCGGAGTAGGAGCCACGCAGGCTCAATGGTATGGCATCAACCAGTACTTCCAGTACGAGCTCAACGACTGTTGGGCCGCCGGAATGCGGCTCGAGTGGTTCCGCGACGACGACGGCACACGAGTGGTAGCCGGCAACAGCGGTAACTACTTCGAGGTCACCTGGGGCCTGAACTACTCGCCCTGTGACTGCCTCATGATCCGACCCGAGCTCCGCTACGACTGGTACAAAGGCGATATCGCCGGCGGCGCCCCGTTTGACAACAACACCAAAACCGCTCAGGTTTCCGGCGGATTCGACTTGATCTACAAGTTCTAATCCGTAATCGATTCACAACCCAAAATCTGTGAACCCGACCCCCATTCGGCTCGTCGCCGTTTGGGGGTTGCTTTATTTGAGGTGCCAGGTATGAGCCCCTGCCATACCACTGTTATCGTCATATATACTAACCCGAAGCGCAAGCGAAGGGGGAAATGAGAATAAACGTCGTGCCTCCCTTGGCTTGCGCTTCGGGTTAGTATTGTCTAAAAGATGCAATGCCAGTGCCTCATTCGAGCTTCCCAATTCGACATTTCCCCCGCCCCCCTGCCCAATAACCAATAATTCGAGTAAAATACAGGGTTTGGCCGAAAAAGGCCGCATGTCCGTACCAGCAAAGACCTTGCGAGAAAAAACGTGGAACAAAACAGCTCCGAACCACAAGATCAGCAGCAGCCTGCGAAACCCGCCGCCGCGTTAGAAAGGGCACTTGTTGCCGCGCAAACCGCCGCCGACAACCGTGGCCAGGATATCACCATCCTCGACATGCGCGAACTGACGCCCGTTTTCGACTACTTCGTCATAGCCAACGGCACCAGCCGCCGCCAGCTTCACGCCATGAGCGAGGAAATCGACCACGCCCTCGAAGACGACATGGGCGACAAGCGAATGGGCATCGAAGGCTACAACGAGAGCCTCTGGGTACTGTTGGACTACGGCGACGTGGTAATCCATCTCTTCGAGCCCGAAACCCGAAAATACTACGCCCTGGAAGAACTCTGGGGCAACGCCAAGGTCGTACCCTTCGAGCCCAAGACACCTCTGGCGTAGGGTGCGTCCGCGACGCACCACGAATCGCCGTCAAACCGCAATCCGCACACGCCTCTACCTATGAACATTCGCTCCGAACTAAAAAACCGTTTCCACGCGGTTCTCTCCAAGCTGGCCGACAATCCCAATCAGCTTTTGGAAATGGTACGCCAGAGCCAGGACGCCAAGTTCGGCGACTATCAGGCCAACTTCGCCATGCCATTGGGCAAACGACTGGGCAAACCTCCTCGCGACGTGGCCGCCGAGATCATCGACGCCATCGACGTCTCCGACTTCTGCCAAACACCCGAGATCGCCGGCCCGGGGTTCATCAACCTCCGCGTCCGCGACGATTGGCTCATCGAACAGCTTACCGCGGCGGTAACCGACCCGCGGCTGGGCGTTGCCAAAACGCAAAAAGCCCGCCGCTTTGTGATCGACTATTCGGCCCCCAACGTGGCCAAGCCCATGCACGTCGGCCACATCCGCTCGACCGTCATCGGCGATTCGCTCTGCCGCGTGCTGCGGTTCCTGGGCCACGATTGCATCAGCGACAACCACATCGGCGACTGGGGCACCCAGTTCGGCATGATCATCTACGGATAC
>CAZISU010001072.1:0-2719 GCA_964541935.1 uncultured Planctomycetaceae bacterium
TGGCCGATGCGGTTGCGGCGGAGGTTGTCGTCGGCGGCACGCATTTGTGGCGCAATGCGGCGTCGGGCGATGCAGTGTAAGGCGTCGTTGAGTGTCTCGGCAGCCAAGGGGTCGCCAGCCAAGGGGTCGGCAGCCAAGGGGTCTGCTGCGCCGAGTTTCGCGAGGGTTTGGTTCATCGACTGGGCAATGCGGTCGAGCCATCTGGCCAACTCGGCCTGATCGCGGGCGGCGATGCGGAGCTCGGCGGCTTCTTGTGGCTTGAGGTCGCGAAGATCCTTGGTGAGGGTATTGCGGCCGATTTTGAGGGTTTTGACTCGTAGTTTTTCTTGCTTGCGGATCAGGCGTCCGACTTCGCGGTGGAAGCGGCGGTAGTTGTCCCATTCGCAGAGGCGGCCGAGCATGGCTTGCAGGGCTTCGATCACGGCGGCCTGGTTTTTATCGACAACGCCGAGGGCATCGAGTGTTTCGCGATCGGGATTTTGGGCTTTTTTGTTCTGGGAAGTTTGTTCGCGGCGGTGGACCTGTGCGGATTTAACGGCGGAGGTCATTTCGGCGGCGATGATGGCAAGGTGAATTTTGGCCAGGCGGTCGATTTCGGCCAGCAGTCCGCCCATGCGACGTTGTACCTCGGGGCTATCGAGGCGGTTGTTTTGCAGGTTCTGGAGCAGGCTTTGGATGTGGGCGGGGACGCCGTCTTCGCGGCTGGTGAGCGCGGCGGTGGCATCGCGTTGGGCCAGTTCGGCGCGGCGGAGTTGGTCGAGGTCAACCTGGCCGAGTCGGCCGGTTTCTTGCAAGCGAATGATGAGGGCGGCAACTTGTGCGCGGCTTTGGCGTTGCATTTTCAAGACCCTGGCCAGTTCGGCGAGGATGAATTCTTGGCGAGTGGCAATGCGGTCTGCCATCTGTTGGGGCGTAATGATGATGAGACGCCGCGTGTCGCTTTTGCCTCGTTGCGGGCGGTAGTCGGCGGCGGTCACAAAAAAGACGGCCTGGGTGCCGGGCTGGAGCCAGGTGCCGTCGAGTTTCAAGTCGTCTAGGTTCCAGCGGTAGTCGAGCGGGAGGCTTTGACCGGACGTGGGGAATCCGTCGGCGGGTTTTTGCTTGACGGATTGCGGGGCTTGTTTTGGGCCTTGGAAGAGTGTGATTGTGTGTTCTTTGTGGGTTTGCTGGGTGTCGCTTTGCGACTTTTCGTTTTGCAGGCGGGCGACGAGCGTTAGGTTTTTGATGGCCAAGTCGTCTTTGACCAGCAGTTGCAAAGGCACGGTGGCTTGTGGCGTTGCGTAGACGGTTGTTGTGGGGCGTTCGATGGAGACGGTGGGCGGCCGGTCTTCGACGACGCGGATGTCCCAGCTTGTACCCTGGCCGCCTTTAAGATCCTGACTGTCTAGCATTTCGAACCAGAAGTCGGTCGAGCCGTCGAGCGTGAATCCTTGTTCTGGGACAACGACGAAGCCGAGCGCGTCGCTAGCGAGTTGGGCGGGGATAGTTTTGTCCGGGCCAAGGTGCATGGTGACGCTGCGTAACGGTTTATTGACGGTGGCTTGGATGTGGACGGTTGTGCCGACGAGCGCACGGAAGCCGGCGGCTTGGTTTTCGTCGAGGGTGACGGTGGGCCAGGCCGTGTACGGCGGCGGGACGAGGCGAACGGCCAGCGTGCGGACCGAGGGCGGTTCGACGATTTCGACATCGACCCATTGCATGGAGCGGTCGTCGCCGCCTTCGATTCGGTAGGAGAATGGGCGGTTGACATTTTCGCGCCGGGCCAAGAGGGCTTGGCCCAGTTGACGCATGGGTTCGGATTGCTCTTTGAGGGTGCCGTCGGGTTCTTCAGAGCGGTAGAAGATCATGGCGTCTTTGGGCAGCTTGGCTCCGTAGGCGTCGACGGCCTCGATTTCGAATGCGCCGCCGGCCGCCACGCGCTGGACGCGGTGGACTAGCTCGAGGTAAGTTTTTTGCGGCCAGGACACATCGCCGAGGGGATAGGCCAGGCGGGCCACGGCGACTTGTACCCAAAGCGGGTCGAGCACGGCGAAGGTGGCCGCTAGCAGGCACATGGCGATGGCCGTGGTGGTGGCTCGAACGGCGGGGCGATGGTCGAGTGAATCGGTGAAACTCAAGTCCTGCGTTTTGGCGGTCGTGGCGGCGATTACCGCGCGGCGCAATGCGGGCGAGCCGGCCTGGGGGTCGTCTTCGGACTGGTCGAGGAACTCGACAGAACTGGCCAGGCTGTCACCGAGTTGGGGGAAGGTTGCTTCAACCCGTTGGGCCAGACGTAGCGGAGTGAGACGGGCACGCCACTTTTTAGAAAAAAATTGCAGGTATAAGAAGCGGTAAGATGTCCAGCCCAAGAGGCCCAGCAGGGCCAGCGTGCAAATGACCTTCATGCCCTGATCTTGGAAGCGGATCCAATAGTCGACCGTGCCCAAGATTGCCACGCCGGCCAGGGTGGCGATCAGCAGACAGCTTACAGCCTGGGCGATTGCCAAGGTGCGTTGGCGGCCGCGGAGGAGGGCGATCTTTTTTTCTAGGGGGTGGTGCATTTGGGACTTGGGACTTCAGGTTTCAGGTTTCAGGGGGCGGGTTTCGGGGGGCGGCGTTTTCCTTGTTGATTGGTCCCTCGCTTGCGCTTCGGGTTAATATTGGTGGTGCGTCGCGGACGCACCCTACATTTGATTATGCCATGCCTTTTGTTTTTCTGCCTATCCATTCTCCTACTAGG
>CAZISU010001073.1:0-2716 GCA_964541935.1 uncultured Planctomycetaceae bacterium
CATGTTTTGCTCGAGCCTCTCCAGCGGGATTGGCGACTTGATGGGCTCGCCAAGAGTGTTGCAAGCCGTCGCCCGCGACCGCATTCTGCCGCTGCTTTATCCTTTCGGCAAAGGAACGCGGGATACGGACGAACCCCGCAAGGCGCTCTTTCTCACGCTCATGATTCAGACGCTGGTGCTTATCTGCGTTGCCGGCTTCGGAGGCGAAAAAACGGCCCTCGACAGAATTGCGACAATTGTGGCCATGTTCTATCTATGGACATACGGCATGATCAATGTCGCCGCATTCGTCGAACAGGTCGGCCGCAACCCGTCATTCCGCCCCACATTCAAATATTTCCACTGGTCGACAGCCCTGCTGGGCGCCATCGGCTGCGCGTTTGCGGCGGTAATGATTAATTTTGTGGCTGCAATTATTGCAACTCTTGTAGTATTGATCATTCACGGTATCCTCAAACGCCGCATGTTGGAGTCGAATTTTGGCAACGCCATGCGCGGGTTCTTTTTCGAACGGGTTCGATCTAATCTGATACGCCTTTTGAGATTGCCGGAAGACGACCGCAACTGGCGGCCGACGATATTCGTTTTCATCGGCAACCCACAGACCTGGGAAACGCTTGTCACATATGCCGTTTGGCTGGACAATGCCTGTGGGATTGTGCGCGTGGGACACGTCATGCTCGGCGATGTTTCTGTGATGAGCACCGAACGTCGTTTGAGAGTTCAGCAGATAGAAACTTTTTCGCAAGAACAGGATCTCACGGTATTTCCGATCGTCTCCGTGGCACCAAACGTTTCGGAAGGACTATCGATCTTGCTGCAGTCTGAATCCGTTCGGCCGATTCGAGCAAACCTTGCCATGTTCGGTTGGGGGCCATCGATTCGCGAGTTCATCTCCCGCGTCCACTGGGCCGTGCGCGACGATCTGAGCTTCATTGCCATTAAAGCCACCGAAATACCCGACCCGAACAAGGTTACGCGAGTAGACCTCTGGTGGCAAACCCTTCACACCTCGTCGCTCTCGCTTTTAATGGCACACCTACTTTGCCGCAACTGGGAATGGCATCGCGCCAAACTCAGAATAATTGTGTCGGCCGAAAGTGAAGAAGAAAAAGAACACCTCGCCAACGCTGTCCAAGAAACCCTCGAAAGCGCCCGCATCGAGGCCGATGTGCTTGCGGTAGTGAAGAGTGGAACGCAAGATGAGATGCTCCGCCACCACTCCAGCGACGCCGATTGCATCTTCATCAACGTCGATCTTCCCGAAGACGACCGTTCCGGCCAATGGTACGATGATATCAACAAGCAGATCGACGGCCTGCCGACAACCATTCTGGTTCATTCGACGATTAAGAGTGATATTTTGATCTAGTCGGATTTCATTGGTTCTAAATTCCGGATTTCGTTTTGTTCACCGATTCCTTGTGGCGATGGCAAATATCTCTGTTTTTCCGGCGAATATAACGAAAGCAATCTCGGCAGCCTGCTGTTTTTGATTGCATAAACCGAGGACATGCTCCTATAATGACAATTGTTTGTCGTCATCCCGACCTACGGAGAATACCCACAATGAAGGCACGCCCGCTTACCACTATGTCTCTGTGTACCGCACTTGTTCTAGCAGCGGGTTTTATTGAAGCGATTTCTTGCCCGGCATTGGCAGCTGAAAAAACAACAGTAACAAAGCTCGAACTGCAATCGGCGAGCGAACCGCGACCGGCATTGAAATACCAATTTTTGCCAAATTATCTGGACTGTTCGCAGGGAAACACGGCCTTGGACTATCAACGGCTAGCTATCCAATGGCAGAACACGGACAACGACAGCCTCAGAAAGAATCTTTCAGAGTGGGAGGGTATGCCGCTAAAAGAATTGCCACTAGAACAAATTCGAGCAACCGTGGAGGAACAGCAATCAATTATAGATGGCTTGGCCAGGGCGGCGCTACGTGAACACTGCCACTGGCAATCGCCATTTCGCGAATTAAACTCTACTGAACTGCAAAACCCGATCAATCTTATCATGCCCGAGTTGCATTATCTCCATTCTTTTGCACACCTGCTGGTGGCCAAAGCACGACTCGAAATCTCCGAAGAAAAGTACGAGCAGGCTGTAAAGACATTGCAAATCGGATACAAAATGTCAATAAATATTGCTGAAGAACCCTTGCTTTCACATGCCCTGGTCAGTCTAGCTATTTCCAACAAGATGACCAATGTTGTTGAGGAATTAATCGCACAGCCTGGTAGCCCAAGCATGTATTGGGCACTGACAGGCTTACCGAGTCCACACGCCATAATTCGCAGGGCAGCCACAGCAGAGTTAGACATCTTGAGTGCTTTGTTTCCTGAATTGCGGGACATTGACAAAGTACCGTGTCCGCCAGATTGCTGCAAGGCGTTTCTCAAACGAGTGTACCGTATCCCGACTGGATCTGCCCATAGCCAGAAACTTGATGAAAAGAAACGTAAGGAGTTTTACGCGTTGCTTGCAAAGGACTATCCAAAATGCAAAAAGGGGTTATTAGCTGCTGGCATATCGCCCAAAAATATTGAAGCCATGTCGGTCGCACAGGTTGTTGCCAAGCACTCCATTATTGAATTCAACAAATATCGTGACGATATGTACAAATGGCTTGCTTTTCCATACTGGCAGGCCATCAACGGAATTGATGACGTTAAACAGCGGCTAGCAACTTCAAAGCTGCAAGGTGCGA
>CAZISU010001074.1:0-2715 GCA_964541935.1 uncultured Planctomycetaceae bacterium
CTCATCGGGCTGGGCAAGCACGAGGGTGCGGCCATTTACCATCGGGCCATACGTGAACACGGTTTTGCCGAAATCATAGGTAGTGTGTCCGGCGAGGTTTTTGCCAAGTGCAATATCCTGGCCGGGCTGGCCGTTGTGGAAAACTCGCTGGACAAAACGGCAGCGATTAAAGCCGTGCTGCCCGACGAGTTTGAGAATCGGGAACGCGAGCTTTTGACGTTGGCCACGCGATTGATGCCGCGACTGCCCTTCGACGACGTCGATGTGTTGCTGGTCAATCGCATCGGCAAGGAGATCAGCGGGACCGGCATGGATACCAACGTGATAGGACGAAAATTCGACGACCATGTGGCAGTCGAAGGCGAGCGGCCGCGCGTACGGCGAATCGCCGTGCGATCCTTAAGCGTAGCGACACACGGTAACGGCGTGGGGATCGGCATAGCCGAGTTCTGCCGCAGTCGCGCCATCCGCGCTACGAATTTTGAAATCACGCGCATAAACGCCGCCACCGCCGGTCACGAATCGGCCGCCGTGCCGCCGCCCGATTTGGAAAGCGACCGCGAAGTTCTAACGGCGGCATTCGCGTCGCTTGCGCCGCTCGAAGCGTCGAAAGCGAAACTGGTTTGGATCGAAGACACCAAACACCTCGCGGAACTAGAATGTTCGCAGGCGTATTTGCCGGAAGTCGAGGGTCGCGACGATATCGAGGTGCTAGAAGGTTTGCGCGAGTTGACGTTTGACGCGGATGGCAATTTGCCGGATATAGGTGCAAATGGGTAGCCCTGATAGCTCGTCTATCAGGGCGGCGCAGCCGCAAGAGGCATGCGCGTGGGCTACGACTTCCTCTTGTGCCTGCGGCACCCCGATAGGCAAGCTATCGGGGCTACCCGTCAATAAGCGCTACACGCGATCAGGCTTCGAGCTTGGCTTGCTCTTTCTTGAAGAAGGCGATGCACTGCGCGATTTTGTCGAAGTTTTCCGGGCGATATGGTTCGTATTCGATGGAGAAAGTACCCTCGAAGCCCTGGCGGTGCAGTTCTTTCATGATGCCTGCAATGCTGCCTTTGCCGGTGCCCCAGGGCACGCATTCGGCTTTTTTATCGCCGAAACGTTCGACGTCTTTGAGGTGCAGGCTGATGATGCGGCCTTCTAGTTTTTTCAAGGCCGCGACCGGGTCGAAACCCGAGCGTACCCAGTGGCCCGTATCGCAACAGGCACCGATTCGCTTGCCGCGTCCTTTGCAAACCTTGACGGTGGTGTCCGGGTTGAAGTATTTCGACGGCGAGGGGTGATTGTGGACGGCCAGATTGATGGCGTACTCGTTGCAAAGCTTCTCGACCATATCGTAGGCTTCGAAGGGCGGTTCGGCCACAAACGTCTTGATACCCAGATCCTTTGCCCACTCGAATGTCTTCTGGGCGTCGTTTTTGTCTTGCAGGCGGCTGATGTAGCAAAGCTCCATTTTCAGCCCGGCGTCGGCCACGCGTTTTCGCATCTCGCGTCGGTCGGCGGCCGACATGCTTGCGTCGGTCTTAACTTTCGGCTTGTCTTTGCATAGCTGCTGCCAGTTGAAGCCCTCGACGTGCTCGAGCCCGAGTTGCTTGACCTTGGCGAGCATTTCCACAAAGGTCAAGGCGTTGAAACTGTAGGCTGCACAGCAGATTTTCCAGTCGAGTTGCTTCTTGTCCGCTGCAAGGCCAGTGCTCGTAAGGCACGTGCTCGCAAGACCGGAGAGGGCCACGCCGGCGCCAACATTGCGGGCGGTTCGGAGGAAATCGCGACGGTTTACGGAAAGGTTCATTTGGTGTCTCCTGGATGTTGAGTGTTGGGGTGTTTTTTTAGGCGTGGGATATGGGGTGGATTGTGCTGATATATTGCTTGTACTCCTCATGCTCCGCATGAGGTCAGGGCGATCTCTTTGGTTCTAGTTTTCAACAGAAAGCTTATTGTTTCAATCCATCACCACGCGGAGCGTGGTGAATACATAGGATTAATCATCAATGGCTCCTGGGTCGTCTGTTTTGTGGCGGCCCGATTCGAGGTAAGCCGTTAACATGATCTGCGCGGCCAGCATGTCGAGGCGTTTCTTGCGACGTTTTTTGGTCATCTCCGCTGCCATCAATGCCTGTTCCGCCTCGGCCGTGGTGAATCGTTCGTCGTAAAATTCGATGTCTACGCCGGTGGTCTCGCCCAGCCAACGGCCGAACTCGCGTGCCTCGATGGACTTCTCGCTCTCGCGACCGTCGAGATGCACGGGCAGCCCTACCACAAACAACGCCACGCGTTCTTCCTGGGCCAGTTGGCTGAAATATTTGGTGTCCTGGACCTTGCCTCGGCGGGTATAGTTTTCGTAGGGGCTGGCGATCGACTGCTCCGGATCGCTCAAGGCGATGCCCACCCGCACCGTGCCGTAATCGATACCCACAACCCGTCCCCGTCGAGGCAGACTGCGAGGCGGATGGCTCTGGCCGTTGGCTGCGGCGTCGTGTTGGGAATCGTTGCTTGTCATATTTTCTCTGTGGGCGTGGGTTTACACCACCGTGCTGGTTCTAATGGGCGGGTTTTGATATAATCGATGGTCATGCCATATTATACCAAAGCGGCCACGTGACCGTCGACCCTTGCAGCCCGCTGAAAAAGTCAGATTTGTTGATTTTGGGTGCTAAGAACTCGTACAGAAATTACTTTCCGGTTTTCGTCCTCGGCTTGATAGTA
>CAZISU010001075.1:0-2714 GCA_964541935.1 uncultured Planctomycetaceae bacterium
TTTTGGCGTTTGAGCTACCCCAATTTGGCCGAAGCCAAGAACAAGCTACAGTGACTCTGCTACCTCGTTGGTGGGTATTCCCTTGACGTTCGACCGCTCGATGCCGACAAATGACGACTTTTTACAAGAGCTGCAAAGCAGGAGCTTAGCCTCCAATTTTGTCACTATGCAGTTCTCACGCGATTTTTTGCGGAACAATTCGTCCCCGACGTGGAACTGATTTTATCCGACGACACGCGACGCAACGCGACCGCACTGGCCGCCTATCGCTCTTTGGACGAGTCGGTTGTTACGGTCTCCAAAGATGCCCCGGTCAAGGCCGCAAGCCACTTTTGATGGCTTTTACCCATCTTCTCGACAAGTTCCGGCTTCCGGGATGCTAGATTCGAGGACTCGCCGATATCGCGTTCGAGGTTGTACAGTTCCCATGGCTTGCCCTTCCCGGGGCTGACCAGCTTATACGCTCCCTCGCGCATAGCTCGGGCTTTGCGGTAGCCCCAGAACAGGGCCTTGTGTGGCGAATCGTTTTTTCCGGCCAGCGTGGCGGTCGGGTCGCGTCCATCGATTTCCCTATCCAACTCGGTTTCGGCGCCGGCAGCACGAAGCGTCATGGCAAAAAAGTCCATGTGGACCAGCATCTCGCTGCAAACCGTCCTGGCCGGTAACTTGCCCGGCCAGCGAACCATGGCGGGAACGCGAATGTTGCCGTCATACAGTTTCAGCCCCTCGGTACGCAAGCGGCCATTCGAAGCACAACCCAGGCCGGCTCCTTTGTGCATGAAGGCACCGTTGTCGGAAAAGAAAATTACCAAAGTGTTCTCGGCAAGACCCAGCGAATCGAGCTGAGCCAGGACGCGACCAACGGCCGTGTCCAAAGCCGTTACGACTGCCCGATAGCGTTTCTGCTCGTCTTGCGTGCCTGGCGAATAACCATATGCCGCGAAGGCCTTGTCTGGAGCCTGCCAGACGCACGGCTCGCCGGGAGCCTTGCTGCCGGGGTTAGGGTAATGAGGTGCGTTGAAAGGCAGATAGACGAAAAAAGGCTTCTCGGCATGACGTCGCATGAACTCACAGGCCGCATCGGCGAAGAGGTCCGTGCTGTAGCCCTCAATATGCGCCGGCTGGGTGCCGCGATACATATCATGCACGCGGTTGTACACGTGAGTGTAATAGTCCATGTTGCCCGAACGATGGCCCAGAAATTCGTCGAACCCCCGCTCGGTCGGACGGCTACCTTTGGCAAAGCCTATATTCCATTTCCCGAAACAGGCCGTTGCATAGCCTCGCTGCCGCAGAAACTCGGGCAGCAGCCGCTCGCTGTGGCGTAGCCCGATACCGCTACGGTTCTCCTCCTTGCCAAGTTGATGGTTCAGCCCGTTGCGCTGCGGATAGCGCCCGCTCAGAAGCGACGCCCGCGAGACTGTACATGTAGGAGACGCGGAATATAGATCCGTGCAGCGCACTCCTTGTGCAGCCAGCCGGTCCAAATTTGGCGTTTTCATCACTTTGTTGCCATAGCAGCGCAAATCGCCGAAGCCCAAATTATCGGCCGTCATCAGCAGCACATTGACCGGCCCACCCTTCGACTCGCCGGCCCAACTAAATGCGGCTGGATTGGTGACGAGAAAGCCCCCAATAGCACACGCGATAAGACTGCTTGGAATAACATTATTCAAATTCATGCTCTTCTCCTCTGATATGCAGCAAAATCCTCATATATCTACAAACAAAAACCGCCCATTATCCTGAAAAGGGCGCAGCCTGTATACTACTCTTTGTTTACTCAGTTTGCCAGGTTAGCCATTGCTCAGAATCACGACTGCTTCAAGCAGAATTGAAATTACATATATATTTCTGATTTCGGCTGTTCCCCCCTAACAGCCCGTTGAAAAAGGGTGCCACTGCTGGCTTGTCCAGCAGTGGCACCCAAAGCAAACAAATCTGTCTTTTTCAACGGGCTGCTAGGTTTCGCTCAGCAGATTGCTATCGCCGCCATCGCCCCACGGCGGTAAAATCTTGCCGATGCAAAAAACCTTATCACAAACATTGCAACCTTCGCTCGAAGCTCCGCCCGTCTACCGCCGTTTTCTCGGCGGAGGAACGGACGTTTTGCGACTTTCGACGTCGGAAGTTGCGCTGATTGCCGGACTTGGGGTTTTGACGGCCCTCTTGTCGACAGTGCTGGTAAACTCTCGGCCGGCGTGGGAAGTCGTTTCCGGCGGATCAGCGGCCACGATTGCCGCCTTGAGCACGGCCGCGATTGCCGCTCGCTGGCTAGGTTCGCGCATCGGGCTTTTTTCGGGCTGTCTGTATTTGATAAGCGGACAAACCATTCTAGCCACCGCCTCGCCAAGCGACCGCTGGCTTGCCGCCATGGCCACCACGGCCGTGGCCGCTTTCGCGGTCGCGAGTATTGCCGGACGCCTGCCACTGGTTACGGGCCAATGGCTGGCCAGAGTGTTTTACGCCCTCACGGCCGCGATACTTTTCTGCAACGGGCCGGCGCCCGCCGTAGCGATTGTGGTAATCTGCGTTTTGATAGTGGCGACAGTGCAGAACGGCCGAGGGATGCAGTTTTTCGCCGACCCGCCGGGCGTCGAGCGCGGGAAAATTTTGGCACAAAAAGCACTTTCCCGAAATTGAAAAATCCGCGCGAAAAAGGGAAAATCGGGGCCGCATGAAAAAAAAACACCCCAAAAATCGCAATCTCCTCG
>CAZISU010001076.1:0-2712 GCA_964541935.1 uncultured Planctomycetaceae bacterium
TGTCTGGAATATCCACCTTCACATACATACTACTGAACCTGCTCACGGTAACAACTATAAGTCTTGTCGGACTCGTTGCCATTTGGGCCGCACTGGCAAAGCATCCGCACTGGTCCATCCGTTGCGGCCTTCTCTTGGGAGTGGTTTCTCTGAGTCTTCTGATTCCGGCCCACGAACTGGTTGCCATGTACTTCGTCCAGTCGCTGATGGTGGTCGTGGTATTGTTCCTCTATCGGGCCTTTCAAAAACAAGCGGACGGCACCAGATCGGGATTACAGTTTTCGTTACGCGACATCCTTTTGCTCACATTGCTAACCGCCCTGGTTTTCGCGACCGCCTGTAGCGCCGAAGCCGGTTCGTGGGCAATTGCCAAGACCGGTTTCTTCATGATTGCGGGATCGGTATTTGGTCTTGCGACGCTCGTTGCCTGCGGGGCGTTCTTCTCTAAGAAATGGTTATGGCAATGTGTGTGGTATATTCTATTGATAATGTCGTTTCTGATGGCGGCTTTGGCCCATTACAAAGAATGGGATCCCGGCTCTAACGATCCGTTTGTCCCGGCCATTGTCTCTGCCGTGATAGTCATTTGGCTTTGGCTGGCGAAATACTCGGGCTTATCAGCAATCGAATCTGCGTCAATTGCGGAAGAACAGTCAACAAAACATCGACAGGATCACAATTTCTTTTGGTGGACATGCCTCACCGCCTGGGTGATCCTGTCGCTACTGATCTTAATCCCAACGGTCGGCACACTCTGTTTTATGGCCACACCGCCGCCGATACCTCAAACCGCGTTGCCTGCCCCCAACGGGTACGACACCTTTGCCCGCGTCGGCAATGAGTTAAAAAACATTCCACTTCCAGATCCGTCCACGCCAAGCTCGGTAACAATACAATCTTTGGCCGTATTCAAAAGACAAACAGACGCACTGCTAACGCAAGCCCACCAGGCCTTGGACCAAGAATGTCAGGCACCTTTAGTCTACGATGAGACCTGGCAGGAATCAGCGATTCCTAACATACAAGCATTACGTGCATTGGCCCGCTGTTTTGCCGTCCAAGGCTACACTGCCCACATGAATGGCGACGACAATAAGGCTATCGAGTGCCATCTTGCCGCGGCACGAATGGGCAAGGGAACCACCCAAGGTGGTTTTTACGTTGATGCATTGGTCGGTATAGCTTGTGAAGCGATCGGGCTGTATCGTCTGCACGATTTACAAGCATCGCTTTCTGACGAGCAACTATTGGAATTGGCAAAGAAGCTTCGCTCTATGCAAGAACTGGGCGAGCCGCTCGAGGCAATAACCGTCCGTGATGAAATATCCGAATATTACGTCGTGGGTTGGGTAGGACGTTTGCAATTGATGATAGAGAAAATATCAAAACCAGAAGATGGTTGCATAGTAGATGCCATGGAAACCGTTTTACTGCGAAGGCACGCCAACTACCAAATTCTGCTTATTGATATCGCCCTGACGCGGTACCGCAATAAACACGGCAACTACCCCCAAAAGCTCGACGCCTTGGTCCCTGAATTCCTCGACGAGTTACCAGAAGAGCCACACGGTGCCGAGGGGTTTATCTATCGATTGAAGAAAGAAAAGTCCAAAAGCAAGGGCAAACCGGGCTATGAACTCTACAGTCCCGGACCGAACCACCAGGACGATGGCGGCGATCCGAACGCGACGAACGCGTTTATTGATGACGTCGGTTATTACTAGTAGATGAAGACGGCAAGCTCCAACATCTACATGAGCAGAGAAGAGGAAACCGTACTTTTCGAATCGCAAACCGCCGCAAGCGGCTGGGGTAACGGTTTGTTGGACTTATGCCTTTTTTGCCGCTGAAATGCTTGATCGTAGCGTGTTTGCATGTGGTGCGGCAGCGCGGGGACAAGCCCCGCCGCTAACAATTTTACTGAGCGGTCCTACTTAGTATATTGGGCATCGATTTCTAGTCGTTCGATTCGGCTGCTGATGTTGCCGCGTACGCCGGAGCCGTTTTTTTGTTGCATGTGGACGTAGAGGGTTTTGCAGGCGTTGAATGTGGGGAGATTGGTGAGGTCGAGAGTTATGGGGCCGGTGAAGGAGCCGTCGGGGCGGGTTTTGGTGGCGTCTTTGGGGTCGGGTGAGATTTGTTTGAGGATTGTTTTGCCGTCTAGGGAAACGCCGAGCGAGAAGGAGCCGCCCAGGTTGCGGCGGTTTTCGAAGCCGGTTAGGCGGACGACGATGTTTTTTAGCGGTTTTTTGCTGGTGAATTTCTCGATAATTGTTGAAGAAGCGGCGCTGCCCGAGCTGCCACGGAGGGCCGGGGCGGGCGATGGTTCGAGGGCATGGGGATTATCGATGCGGCCGATGGTTCGCCAGAGTCCAGCGGCCATGTCTTGGTGGAATTTAACCTTGCCGCGCCAGGCGTCGAAGAAATAATCCAGATCTATGGCGCGC
Organism: uncultured Planctomycetaceae bacterium; assembly: GCA_964541935.1. Lineage (GTDB taxonomy): Bacteria > Planctomycetota > Planctomycetia > Pirellulales > Thermoguttaceae > JAFGTN01. The sequence goes on from CAZISU010001076.1 coordinate 2,448, forward strand.
TCGGATGGTATGGTGACGTTGCCGGAGATCGAGTAACCGCCGATTACGAGTGGCGTTTTCTGGGCGAGTTTCTTGCCGGCAAAGCTGACTCTGATGCGAAACTCGTGGCCGAGGTTGTCAGCGAGCGGATAGGTGATTTTCCCGTCGGCATAGGTACCTTTGAGGTCTTGCCAAGCATGGGGTTGACCGCAGCGAGAGCGTTGCACATCAATATCGTTTTCGGGGTCGCGGTTGACCATGAGTGTCAACTCGGCCTTTTCGACCG
>CAZISU010001077.1:0-2707 GCA_964541935.1 uncultured Planctomycetaceae bacterium
CTCAGTGGCCGAACTCTACGCGTTCGAGATTGCCCGCGGCTGGTCGCAAGATGACAGCGACGATGGCGAGACGCAAGCTCTGGACCACGTTTTGGGACAGTTCGAGGAGTGGACGTAAGAACTTGGTAGCGTTATCAGCGCGGTATTACTGCCGCGGAGGTTGATAAACCCTGAACGCCTTCACGCCCAGGGCATTGCCGCCCTGTGGTTTCAGGGTTAGGGTGTGCTTAGAGTTTTTTAAGCCCTGGGCGAGTGTGGCGACGGATTCCCGCGTGGGATCGATGTCGGTCGGCGCTTTCCAGGTGTCGAGGAACAGTGGCAACGTCTGCCAGGTGACTTTGAAATCCTGGGGAAGTTTCAGCTTGCAGTATCGCAACGACCAGTTGAGCATCCACATGCCGGGTTCGATTATGACGCGTCCGGAATTGGACACGAAACGCTTTTTGTGATCTCCGCTTCCGTCGGGGCCGGTCTTTGATCCGATGATTTCGTAGCGCAAAACGTCGTTCTTGAGGTCACACTCGAGAATGCGGGCCGTCCAGGTTTCGACTTGCAGAGGGGTTTTGTGATCGATACGATTGATTGCCGGGCGTCCGGCGCCGGGGGCAAGAGTGGGGCGGGCGTGGTAGTAAAGTCGCGGGTTCTGGGAGGGACGTTTGCCGTCGATAAGTACTGCCGCTGTTGTATCTTTCGCATCCGCTGCTGCGATGACGTCGATGCGGTTGCCGCTGAAGTCGAGCGAGAGGGAGCCGTCGGCAGCACGCCTGACGCGCGGATCGTCGAGCGGGATGTCGGTGACGAGGTCTTTCCATTTGCTGTCGTCGAATTTTGCGTTGTAACGCAGGTGCGGCTTGACCAATTCGGAGATGAGGAAATTGCCAAACTTGTTGGGGTGGACGGAGTCGGCGATAGTGTCTTTGACGAGGAGCTTGTGCTTGGCGAGATAAGTCTTCATGCCGGAACGGACATCGGCCACCTCGCAGTGAAACTTTTTGCCGAGGCGGAAATAAAGGTCAGAAATGGCCTGGTCTTGGGCTTCTATGTAGCGTACATCGGCATGTTGGGGGTCGCCGTCGGGCGGGACGCTCCAGATTGGCCAGCGAAGGTTGCTGGTCCAGAGCAGGACCTCGGCGGTGGTCCGCTGGCGGATGCGGCGAATGATCTCTTCCTGGTGGCCCGACTCTACGCCGCTCCAGACGTGAAAGATGACGAGGTCCGGGTAAAAGGGATAGAGATCGTATTCGGCAGTGTTAATCAGTACCGGGCCGCCATAACCGCCAACTGCCCTATTTTTGATTTCGAGGTCGGCGTGAGGGAAACGCTCGCGCAGGTCGGCGGCCACGCTCTTCCACCACGCTCCACGGGTTACGGACTGGCCGTAAAAGAGGATGCGCACGCGGTTGCGTTTTCGCGGTGTGCTGGTTGCCAGAAGTGTCATGGTGCGTTGAATATTCGCGCCGAATTGGGCCGCATCACCCAGCGGTTGGGGCTGGGGCTGGGGTTGGGCAAAGGGCTTTGGTTTGTCCTGTGCGTAAACGGCGGAGGTGGCGAGCAGGGTAATCGCAAGCGCGAGGTGGGTGAGTTGCTTTATAGTTGGATGGTTCATCGGCGGGTGTCTTGTGAGGATCGGGGTTACCAGGAGAGTTGGTTTTGAGTCTATCGTAGCAGGCTGGGGTTGTCAAACATCACTTGCTTCAGCAGTGGTAGAGGCTGACTTGTGCAGTGTTGTTGATTTCAAAACAATTCAGCGCATCAACAGCTTCTGGGCGAATCACTATCGATGGGCGAACGGCGCGTAAGCGAGTCATGGCTTCATTAGCGGAGGACACGGCGCCGCTTGCCATGAGATATGCGCCCACCACGGCCGCGGTTCGTGAGTAGCCGATCTTGCAGTGTACATAGACCGTTCCGTGGGGTGCGTTTTCTGAGAGGAAAGTGATACACTGTTGGAGTTGTTCAGGCGTTGGGGCCGTTAGGTCCAGGATCGGGACGTTTAAATATCGAGTCTTCAAGAAGGGGGACGCTTCAGAGAATTCGCTGGTTAAATCTAGAACCGCGGTCACGCCCTGGCTTATGGCCGCGTCTGCTTCACGGTTGGAGAGCTTTCGACCAATCCAGACCTGTGGTGTTACTTCGTCCCATGCCCGGCATTGTCGCCGGTAGTATCTCAGCGACAAGTTCTGGCCGATGAGCAGCGGAGCCAGTAAGAGGCGTGTGCTGCGCGTGATTCGCCCTTCGACTTTTCGATAGATCCCGGGGCCGAGTCCGAAGTAGGCCATGGTCGCGAGAAGGCAGGCCGCGGCCGGCCAAAGTAAGATGCCACCCCAAGGCCACAGCCACACTGCGACGAAGGCCGCCGCTAGCGTTGCCAGGAAGTAGTACGAACCGACACGTCGATTCGGCATTACGGGGTGGCGGTGGGGGACTGTTGCAACGGCATAAAAGCATACGGTGGCCAGGAAAAATCCACCCAACACGTCGATCACGTGATGCTGGTATGTTAGCAACGTTGATAGGCCGATGAGGCTGAACCATACGTGCGATGCGATTTTAGTCGGCCCGCGCGTGTGGCGGGCGTAGGTATCGGCCAGGATCGTGCGCAGGGCGATGTGCATCGAGGGGCACAAATTGTAAGGCAGATCCGCGGCAAAGAACCAGCCGAAGAGCAGGCCGAGCAGGCCTTCCAATTGAGGACGCTGTACGGCCA
>CAZISU010001078.1:0-2706 GCA_964541935.1 uncultured Planctomycetaceae bacterium
TGGCGGTTCCCGTAAGGCCGCCGGCAGCGATACCGAACACAATGCCGGGCCCCGTGGGCGCGAAGGGATCAAGAGCGCGGATGTCGCCGGTGACAATCGTCATGCCGTCATCGGCCGTTTCCACGACCTGCACGCCCATATAAAAACCGTAGAGTTCCATAATCTCGCGGGTGCGATCTTTTTGCGCCTCGGAGATCAGGTTGTAAAGAGTATTGCCTGACGGGTCTGTCCCGTAGACGTCCTGGAAGTTGTATTCAACGGTGGTAATGCCGTACTGGTCGTCGTTGGCATAATACTGTTCGAGATAGTGCGATTCGACGGACAAGGCCATCGGCTCATCGCGGTGTCCGACGTCGCTAATAGCGCCCGGCCATTCCAGATCGAACGGCAAGGGCTCGATTGCCGAAGAAATGATCAGACTCGCGGCATCGGTAGCCGAACCCAACATGCCCAGATCGGTGGCCGCGTAGAATGTGTCGCCTACCACGCTCGCGTCTTGCGCGGTCGTGCCGATCTCTCGATACTCGTTGCCGATCCGCAAGCGGAAGGCGCCCGTACCCAGGTTCGCCAGGTCGTCGGCAAAGGTCAACTCGACCGTGTTTGCAACCGAATCATATACAACCGACTGCGGCGTAATTTCTACGTCGTCGGCCGTGCCGGCCGTCTGCCCGGTCACGGTCAAGCGGTAGAAGTTGGGATTTTCGGCCGAGGCCGTATCTAGGGTGTCGGCGTTGAAATAGACCACCACCTTGTCGCGATCCTGCTGCAATTCGCCCGCGGCATCGCGATACGTCGGCTGGGGAACGATGGCCGTAACCAGAGCGCCCAAATCCAAATCGAAGGTGATGCTGACGTCTTCGCCCTGGTGGAAAATCTCGCCCTTGATGTTTGCCAGTGGTTCCTCGCCGGCGCCCACGATGGTGATTCGATATAGGTCGTCGGGCAGCGTTTCGGCAAAGCGTACCACGATCTCGTTGGATCGCTCGCCGATTCCGATCCAGCCGTAATCGACGGCCACATCGTTGGCGTTGTCTAAAACATCATCGCCGCCGGCGCGCAACAGCTTGATAGAGCTAAGCGTGGCTTCATCGATGACCTGGCCTTCGTTGAAGGTGAACTTCAGTTCCCGCGGACCGACGTTCAACTTGTCGCCGTTGGAAATCGCGTTGCCGTTGTTGGGCTTAACGGTAATCAATTCCGGACCGACCACGGTCTCCGGAGTCGGACCAGGACCAGGAGTATCATCGATGTTCTCGCCGTAGGCCTTGATCGACCAGGAGTTCCAATCGCCGGTGAAACCCGTCACCTTGTCGCGCACCTGCAGGGTCCACTCGCCCTCGGACGACTCGCCCCAATGGCGGGCTGAGGTGAAGGTCCAGTTCCGCAGGCCAGTGCTGTTGAACATCCACCACATGTCCGAAGAGTTGGCCAAGACCGATTCGGTGCCACTAGGCGACGTTAAAATCACGTCCAGGTCGCCGGGGTGCATGTGGTCTATGTCGACCGTAACTTCCACCCATTCGATATCCGTAACTGAATCGTCCAAAGCGGCAGCGGAAACCATGCCCACGGCGCCGCCATCGGGTATTTGGGCCACAACTGGAACCACGCCGCTTTCGGTCGAGACCTCTTCACTCAAAGTCTCCCAAGTCATCGCGGCATTTACCGCCGCCATGGCGTCGATGGCTCCAAAGCCATAGTTGTGGTTAACATTGTAACCGGCGCCATTTGTCGTCCAGTCTGATTCTACGGGATCGTTTTTTCGAGCCGTATTCACCAGAATACTTTGTACGTCGCGATAAGTCAGATTCGGATTGGCCTCCAATATCAGAGCAATAACTCCCGAAGCCAAAGGACAAGCCGAAGAAGTGCCGTTGAAAGTGGAAGTGTAATCAAGATCAACCAACGGATCCCAGTCACCCGTGGCGTTGTATCCATCCTCGCCAGTTCGGTCGATGGTGTAGATGCCGTCGGTTTGCGTTGAAATCAACAAGTTTGCGCCTGGATTGGAGTAAGAGGCATAGTGCCCATTATTCCCAATCCCTGCCACGGCTATCGTATATCGAGATGATTGCTCCCCGTAATAGTTGGCATCTCCATCTTCCATACGGCTATTTCCAGCCGCAAAAACATAAATGCTTCCCAAACCTCCACGTCCATTTAACACACCATCTTCAAGAGCTGCAGTGGTTAGTGGGCCTAGTGCATATAAATAACTATTGCTTCCCCAGCTATTGTTGTAAATATCAATAACCTGGCTTTCGTGCGACAGCGCTTGTGCCGACATATAGTCGCCCATTAGCGAGTAGTCGATTCGTATGCCAGCTAAGTCCACATCCGGGGCTGCACCGCTCACACCCAAGTCATTGTTACCAACGGCGGCCGCCACGCCAGCAACTGACGTACCATGATTGTCGTCAAACCAGACCGGAGAAGGATCGGTGTCACCTTGCCCATAGTCGTAACTGATGTCCGCTCGGAAATTATCGATAAAGTCGGGATGATTACCTTGCACGCCATCGTCAACTACGCCCAATACCACTCCCGTGCCGAGTACTAAATCCCATGCCGGGACGACTTTGGAGTCCTCGCCCGGTGTGCCACCGTTTTGGCCCGTGTTGAGCAAGTGCCATTGGTCGTCGAAGAGAGTGTCGTTGGGCACCATCATACGCTCGATGTCACGCGGCACCAACGGATAGAAGAAAT
>CAZISU010001079.1:0-2684 GCA_964541935.1 uncultured Planctomycetaceae bacterium
CGCGCGCCGCGACGAGGGGCTGGGCGAGGCCGTGGGCCGGACCGTTTGCGAAGACGACTCCAAAAACCGAGCGCCCCACGCCGAACTTAGCTTGGCCGCCGCCGCCTGGCAAAGCTCTGTCCCCTTTACCGTTCACGTGGCCATGGGTTGCGACATTGTGCATGCCCACGCCAACTGCGAGCCCGCCGCGCTCGGTCAGGCGACATATAACGACTTTCTGATTTTCGCCCGTACCATACAGGATCTCGAAGGTGGCGTCTTTCTAAACGTCGGCACCGCGGCCGTGGGCCCCGAGGTCTACCTCAAGGCGCTCTCCATGGCCCGCAACGTTGCCGGGGCCAGTGGCGAATCGATTCGAAATTTCACCACGGCTGTCTTCGACCTGGTCGAGTTGCCGGACGGTTGGCGCGGCGGCCCGCCCTGCAAGACTCATCCGCATTATTACTACCGCCCCTGGAAAACCATTCTGGAAAGAACCGTGGCCGACGGCGGCACCAGCTTCTACTTCCGCGGCAACCATGCCGCTACCATACCCACGCTCTGGACGCGGTTGGTCAATAATTGAGTGCGGGACTACAAACAGCAAAACGCACAAACTATTGAACCGTGTTCAGGTTTTCGGGCAAGAGATCGATTTTCTGGCCAGGTTTAATCGTAACGTCCGCTTTTTTGTTGCCGTAGACCACTGAGATTATTCCAGTAGAGACGTTCTTTCCCGCGTGTAGTGTCGCGGCGGCCAGTCGTCCTTCTTTCCATTTGATATCGACAGTATAGTCGCCTCTGGCCCGCAGGCCATAGGCGTGGCCGTTGGCCCACTGAACCGGCAAGGCCGGCAGGAGCTTGATCTCGTTGTTATGGCTGTGAAGGAGCATCTCCGCGATGGCCGCGGTGGCGCCGAAGTTCCCATCGATTTGGAACGGCGGGTGGTTGTCAAACAGGTTTCCAAGGGTCGATCTTTGCAGGATAGCGATAAGATTTTCGTAAGCTTTGTCGCCGTTGCAAAGGCGGGCAAACATGCCAATCGCCCAAGCCCGACTCCATCCGCTTTTGGCGCCACCCTTTTCGAGTCGTTCCTCGATCGATTTCATGACTGCTTCGCGCATTTCAGGGTCGCGGTCCAGATTGATCTGATTGCCGGGATACGCGCCGATCACGTGTGAGATATGTCGATGGCCGGGTTCGCTTTCTTTGAACGGCAGTCTCCATTCCATCAGTCGACCATCTTTAGCGATGCGGGGGCGGTACACCTTGGGGATGGTGTCTTTGATTTGCTTGACAAATGGATCGTCTTGTTTGCCCAGAGCCTCGGCCGCTTCAACGTAATCGTTGAATACCTGCAAGACGATGAACTGGTCGAACGTATTGCCGGCGGAAAGAGCCGCGCGAGTATCCTTGCCGTTTTTGGCTTTGTACAGAAAGGAATTCTCCGGCGAACATGACGGGCGGGCCATGAGTTGGCCGTTTTCAGGACCGGGTATCAGCCAGGATTTCACGAACTCGGCGGACGCCGTGAGGATGTCCCAGTTCTCGCGCAGAAACTCCTTGTCGCGGTTGAATCGGTAATGTTCGAGGATATGCAACGTCATCCACTGTCCGCCAAAAAAAGATCCACCCCAATAAGCGGTCCTGCTCATGATACGAGCGTGGCCCCAGATGTCCGTTGAATGGCCCATGCACCAGCCTTTCATTCCCATCCTGCGGGCCATGTCTTGGCCATTTGGCTGGTAGAAACGAATCAGGTCGAAGAAAGGACGATGCATTTCAGGTAGGTTCGTGGTTTCCGCGTGCCAATAATTCATCTGAATGTTAATGTTCAGGTGATAGTCGGAACCCCACGGCGCAGACATGTGCGGGTTCCAAACTCCTTGCAGATTGGCGGGGAAAGAGCCGGGTCTGGAAGAGGCAATCAACAGGTAACGCCCGAACTGGAAATAGGTTTCTATGAGGTCGGGATCATCGGTTTTGCCTGCTTTGATCCTATTAAGACGAGCTTTGGTCGGTAGAGCCAGCACGTCTTGCGGCGACTTGCCGAAGTCGACGTCCATACGCTCGAAGTAACGGCGATTGTCGCGGACAGCCGCACTTTCAATATCATCGGGAGATTTATCCTTAAGGCGGTCCAGGTCGCAAAGCGCTTTCGCCGCCCAACCGTCCGGCAGCATCGCGAGGCTGTTTTTGCGGTCGAAATTCGTCGCTGCGGACAGGTAGATCGTAATCTCCTTACTGTTTTTGATCTCAAGGGTATCGCCAATCGCCTCGGTCTTGTCGGCGGGCAAGGCACGTACTCGCGCAACGTAGCGAGTAGCATTCTTTCCGCTACCGGCGCCCGTCTTTACAATATCGGAGCCGTTGATTTTGCCCTCGGGCAGGGAGACTTTCAGGCTGATTTCTCGAGTGGCTGAGATTCTGACCTCGATCACATCATCTGGCCCACTGGCGATGACCTTCTGTGTAATTCTCGTCCCGTTAGCAAGCACATATATATTCTTGGCAACGCCGGTCTTGATATCGAGTTCTCTGTAGAGTCGCTTGACCGGACCTTTTTCCTGGTATGTTAGATGCAGCCAGCCGAGAAGCTGATAACTGCAGGGATCCTGTCCATTTTGAAGATGTTTTTGGAAGTATCCGTCCGCTTCGCTGTAGTTTGCGGCAGCTTCCAACTCCTTGACCTTGTTTAAATGTTG
>CAZISU010001080.1:0-2679 GCA_964541935.1 uncultured Planctomycetaceae bacterium
AAAAGAGCGCCCGTGACGGCGGCTGCTGGGCATTGATTACACCCGACGAAAGCGAAGTTTGGGCCGGCCCCACAGTCGACAACAAAACCCAACAGTTCAAAGCATCCGCTAAAACCTTGATTGCCTCGATCGGTGGGGCAAATTGTCTGATAGCCGAGCCGTCGGGCGTTTATTACAACACCGACAAAAAAATCATCCGACTCAATCGCAAAGACAGGGCATCTGTTTGGAGCCAAGATCTCGCGTATCCGTACGCGATTATCAAGTCCGGCGATCATCTATTTGCCGGAGGCGATGGCGAAGTGGCGGTCCTGGACACGGCCACTGGCAAATGCCTTTGGAAACACACGGTCGCCGGTCGAGCCTACGGCTTGGCCATTGCCGACGGGGCCCTGTACGTAAGCACTGATCGGGGCAGCATTTACTGTTTTGGAAAACCCCTAACAGCCCGTTGAAAAACGCAAGTTAGACCTATATGGAAAGGAAGCGACGCGCAGCGTCGGTTGCTTTCCAGAGAGCGGGATGCCTGTGCCGAATGTCATAAACTCCCGTGACGGTAGAACTTAGATGGTTCGCCTGCTCGCACGTCCAGTAATTCAAACAAACCCGGCAAGCCGGCTTTGTTTGAATTTAGTAGGTCTAACTTGCGTTTTTCAACGGGCTGCTCACCCCCCGATTCCGGGTTACGGGTCTCGGCAAATAATTTCTACAAAAAAAGCCATATCCATCCAAAAGAAGTTGACTCGCAGTCACGTATTTTGTAACATGAGGTATATAGGAACCCCAGAGGAGAGCGTTGCATTGCGTAATCGTGAGAGGTCTGATTTAGGCCAAATATTTTCCCCATTAAGATAAAGGGCGTTTTCCATGAACGGTTCTGTAAACATCTCTCGTAAAGCGGCACGATGCCGACATGCAGGTTTCACGCTCGTGGAATTACTGGTGGTGATTGCCATTATTGGAATTCTTATCGCCCTCCTGTTGCCGGCAGTACAGGCGGCGCGAGAAGCTGCTCGGCGCATGCAATGCACCAACAACCTCAAACAGATCGGCATAGCCCTTCATTCGTCCTGTTCGACCCACGGCAGTTTTCCGCCGGGCAGGCCATTATGCTCGCCCGACGAATGGAGAACCGGTGGCATGCAGACAGGCGCGTATTGTGAGGGACCGAACTGGGCCGCCGCCATCCTTGGCTACCTCGACCAGGAAAGATGGGGTGAATGCGTGGCCGAAAGCATGGACATTATGTGGGGTGCTCCAGACGACTTGCCCAACATGCCAAGTACCAATCACGAGTATGCGATAGGTTCCCAACAACCATCGTTCTATCTTTGCCCCAGCGCACCTGTAATGCAGGAACTGACGGCCAACTTTTCCTTGGAGCACATGGCCAAAGGCAACTATGCGGCCAACTTCGGTTCTGACACGTATATGTCCTTCCAGGATCCGAAAACGGCAGGCGCCTTTGGTTCTGTAATGTTGCCCGGCTGGAAAAGCGTAAGGCAAGCCTACCACGACGAGACATTAAAAGGTAGATGGAAGATGGGGCACGGGCTGGGCACCAAACCAGGCGATATTTCCGACGGCTTGGCATACACTCTAGGCATAAGCGAAGTTGTTGGCTGGGACCATCCGGACGACGGACGCGGTGCCTGGGTTACGCCGTCACCGGGTGGATCTACCTTTACGGCAAGAACACCTCCTAACAACGTGCCAAGCGTGGCCAATCCACCAGACCGCCTGGGCATGTGCTATAGCGGAATACCAAAAGACAATCCCATGTATTGCCTGCAGAACCAAGCCAGTGGCGATATCTGGGCAGCCGCGCGAAGCAAGCACCCGGGCGGCGTGAATGCCTTGATGATGGACGGATCGGTTCATGTATTCAATAACGACATAGACTTGGCCATCTGGCGTTGCCTGGCAACCCGTGCAGGCGGAGAAACTATTAAAATCCCATAGAATTTTCGATTGAGATTACTGATCAGATATCCTAAGACTCTAAATCGTGCCTAATCGATAATCTTGTCCAGGGGAATAATTTTAATGCACTCTAGTCGCACATACCTTTTCACCCTGTCGCTTTTGCTGGCTATGATTGCTTTCGGATGCGGACAGAAAACTACCACAGGTGGATCTGACACAAACAAAGTTCGTCAACTCGTGGGCGCATTGGCCGACTCGTCAGACACCCCACAAATGGTCGCGCCTTCGTTCGCCGAAGGATGTGTGCCCAGCGCTGAAAAGTGCCGGCAATTCCAGCGATATCGTCTATGGGCGCGGGAAGCTGAGATTTCCGGAGATACAGCCACATTGACTGTTGAGCCCAAGGATTATCGAACTGGAAAAATCTTGCCCGATCTCACATGGACAGCCGTGCATGAAAACGGCGAGTGGAAGCTCAAGGATACGCCGCTACCGTGAACGGTTTCACTTATTCAAACCTTGCTCTTGCCTTCCGCGTAACGGGCTATCAAAGGTAACAGGGTGTTGCGGTCGATAGGCTTGCTGCAATACTCGTCGCAACCTGCCTCGCGACATTTTTTGTCGTCGCCGGTCATCGCGTTGGCCGTGAGCGCTACGATCGCACCACCATAGCCGGCCGCGCGTAACATACGGGTTGCTTCGTAACCGTCCATGACGGGCATCTGCATGTCCATCACGATCACATCAAAGGGG
>CAZISU010001081.1:0-2678 GCA_964541935.1 uncultured Planctomycetaceae bacterium
GTGGACTTTTTCGCTGTTGACTTGCCCTTGGGTTTAGTATCCGCGCAAGACAAGTTGCTGGTTGCAAAAGGCGACCCCAAGCGGCTGGCGATTTCGCTCTTGCAACAGACGCTAAAGATTATTGACAAGGAGCCCAAGCCGGGACGTTGCCATTTCGCCGATTTGGAGATTACGGTCCAACTGCCCGACGACAAGACGGGCAAGGCGCGGCTGCGTTATGTTCGCGGTTGCGGCGATAAATTCCGCTTGGGCATAAAAATCAATCGGCCCTTGAACGTCGAGGTTGAAATGGGGCAGGACGACTGCCCGTGGATGGCGGCGGCCGGAAAGAAGGTGTTTCTGGGTTCGAAAGAATCGGAACCCACGGGATCGACCGTTGGTACAAATCCGCTGGCGTTTGTCGAGAAGGAGCACCTGCTGAAGTTGCAGATGGCCCGCGGGCTGGTGACGGGCGTTTCGCTGGCGCCGACGTTGCTCGACAACCTGGCGACTTTCAGCGAAGAGACCGGCACGGGCGGGGCACGGGTGTTGAAGATTACGCCCAAGGACAAAAAACAGGTCGCCGCTACGCTGGCGATGCTCGACGGCGCGGCCGAAACACCCGACGAGTTGCGACTTTCGGTTATGGGCGTCGAGGGCACGGTCAAGTTCCATGTCTGGCAGACCGACACCATCGGCCGCGACGAACTGTTTCAGCCGCCCTCGGGACTTCCGGTTCGAGAAGTCGCGCGGGACGACGTTTATCGAATATTCTCATCGCTGTTTAACTTCGCAATGGAGATGGCACAATGACAAAGTTTTTTTATGTAACAAGAGTATTGTCGGTTTTGCTGACGGTTGTCGTTTGCGGTTCGTCTTTCGTTTGCGAAGCCCAGTCCGTCGAGAAACAAGCCGCTGGAAAACTACCGGAATTGAAACTGGTCGCCAAGACCGAGGGCGGCTTGCTTTGCACGTCGCAAGGCAAGCAGATTATGATCGTAGCCGGCACGCCCCAACAGATGGGCACAGCGCACGGCACGCTCATGAAAAAGCAGGCCCATGGGCTGATCCAGAAGGTAATGTACGTGGTAGGCGCGGCCGAAACGATCCAATCGGGCGATTGGTTCATGGACCGCATGGCCGAGATCGAACGCCGTGCGGGACCGCATATTCCCGAGCGTTTTGTGATCGAGTGCGACGCCCTGTCGACGGCGGCCGGTATTTCGATTCGCGACGGGCGTTATGGCAATCTTTTCCCCGAACGCTTCCACTGCAGCGGCGTGGCCGTGCGCGGTAAGGCCAGCCTCGGCGGACAGGTGGTGCATGCACGAGTTTTGGATTATATGCGCGACATCAACCTGCAAGCCGGCGCGGCGGTGATCGTCTTCCTGCCCGATGGTTATAATAAATGGATGACGCTGGGCTATGCCGGGTTCGTTGGCACGGTAACCGCCATGAACGAGCACGGGCTAGCCATCGGCGAGATGGGCGGTCGCGGGTTGGGCGATTGGGATGGCATGCCCATGAGCCTGCTGATGCGCGACATTATGGAACGTGCCAAGACGGTCGACGAGGCCTTGAAGATTTTCAAAGAAACGCCGCGGACGTGCGAGTATTATTATGTGCTCAGCGACAAGAACCGTAACATCGTGGGCCTGCACTGCACGGCCGATAAGATGGAAATCCTGCTGCCGGGAAAGCAGCACCCCATGCTGCCCACAGTGCCTGAAGACACGGTACTGGTATCGGGACCCGATCGCGCCAAAGCACTTAGCGCCCGGCTGATCGAGCACTACGGCAAGATCGACGCGGCCACCATGATCGAGATCATCAAACGCCCGGTGGCGATGACCTCGAACCTGCACAACGCCGTATTTCTGCCCGAAACGTTGGACATGTGGGTGGCCGATGCGAAGCGGCATACGCTAGCTTGCAACGAACCGTACGCACGCTGCAACCTTCCGCAGTTGATTCGCTTCTACGAAGAAAACGTGCTTCAGGCTGAGAAGACCGAAAGTAAATGATAGTTAGCGGCGGGGCTTGTCCCCGCCCTGAATTCAGGCGGTTACCATCAACTCGGGATCGTTCTCGCTACTATCCTGTTGGCAACCGCCTGTTTCGGTTTCCGCTTGAACCACCATTTCAAGTTCGTCGAAGGCGTCTGGAGATGTGGATGACGGAGATGTAGACGACGGGGGAGCGTCAAGCGTGCCGAGTACTTTTTCCATAAGCTCGGCGTTGCTGGCAACCCGCATGAGAATTTGTAGCGAGCATTGTAGAGAGAGCAACAGGTCGGTCGTCGTCAATACGCCCTTTAGTTCTTCGTTTTCCAGCACGGGCAGGCATGAGATGTTCTTGTTCATCATCAAGGTCACGGCGACAGTGATCGTGGTGTTGGGCGAGACGGTGGTTGGGCATGACGCCATCAGGTCGCGGGCCTTGCTTTCGGGGTTTTGACGGCAATCGCGATTGCTCACCACTCCCAGCAGTCGTCGATCTTCGTCGCAAACTAAAAGGTGACGGATGTGTTTTTCCGCCATCATTTCCAACATTTGTTCCTGTTTGGCCGCAGGCTTGACTGACATGACGTCGGTCGACATCAAATGCCGCACCCTAATGCGACTCTCGAAGAGGCGACTGACATGAATGGCATTAACATTTCTGTAAGTTGATAGGTCACAAGCGTTAAGCGATGCTAG
>CAZISU010001082.1:0-2678 GCA_964541935.1 uncultured Planctomycetaceae bacterium
CGATCGCCCACGTGACCACGTATCCATTACCGTGCAGCCAACCCGCCGCCCGTGTCTGCGCGCCGACCACCTGCGCAATATCACGCGCAACCGACGGCTTCTCGGCGACAACAACAACGGTCACGGTCTTGCTCCAAAAGAACGGATAGGAAATTTGATTTCCGCGGGGTGGATGGCATCAGGGGTCATGGTGTCGTTCTGGTTTGCAGATTGGCTCATGGGATGCTCGCACGCCTGGATTTGTTCTTCAGTGACTTGTTGCCGGGCGGGTCAGAAGGACGTTGGCCGCCATATGGCACCTGGCGCGGCTGTCAGCCGATTGCGTTCGCTGAGTTCGCCGGGTCGAATTCAACCAATGCCCCCAAGTCGAAACCCGCCTTGACCAGCATCCCTTCGATGCGCCGTAGGTCGATATCTGTCACGCGCGCGTAGTGAGCAGCCAAACCGTGCAGCGTTGGTCGCGACGGCCCAGTGGTGATGCCGGTACTACGGGCATTGGCCTCGCGGTCGCGAGCCGCATGAACCTTGCCCAGGAACAAACCCAATTCGTGGAGGTCTCCCGGGAAAAGGACGGCCACGTCTCGGAGTGCTGAAATAGGTATCTTCCGTTTCATTCTTTGCCACTTCGGGGGGCTGTGTCTAGCCGTCGGGGCGACTTGCCTAACCTTGCTCGGCCATGAAAGCGTTCCGTTTGGCTTGGTGCAATGCCTCAGAAACGCCCATTATACTGCCATTCAGCACTTGCGATAGCCCAGCACTGGCGGCCTCTAGCGGCCGTGGCTCTACCTGAGCCCCCGAGGCTGTCAGGCAATGTTACAAGACCCCTCGTGGCACGTTAGGCGGACGATCAGGCCATGGATGCGACCCTGGTCATCTTCCTCTACACTTTAGATCGGCGTTGCCGGTTGCATAGGACAGGAGCCATAGAAACCAAGCGGCGTAGACGGTTAACCGATTTCACCTATGCACACTGACGCAAGGCCCTGATTGCGGTGGGCAAGTGTGTGGAGTTTGGCCACCGTTTGCCAGCTCAGGACACGCACACCTTTAGTAGTCAAACGTTGCGATTCCGGCAACTCGGCAGCACGCTTCCGGTAAGGAAATCACCGTGCTGTTCTTGGTTTGGCAACACTTGAACTAACGGTTCTGGCAAGACGTGCTGGAATCACGGGTTGACAGATACCGTTCAGTTCGTTGTTGGCCCATTACTTCCGGTGCTGCGGGTCCATCTTGATTTCCTGAATAAGCCACTTGGTCATGCCCAGCACAGAGTGGGGGTCGGACTCCGGACCGATGGGACGCCCGCGGCCGTGTGCGTGCGGAAAGGTATTCAGGTAGTAGTGCATCCGCGGATGATGCTTCGGCAAGCCGGCTTTCCAGAACTTGTAGAGCCAATCCCGCTCGATGAACTCATAGTACTGCTTTGATTTCCAGATGACAGGACCGTAGTAGAAGATGTACTCCTTGCCCTGGGCAAGCGTCCACTTTGCACCTCGAATCACCTTTTCCGGTTTTGACCACCCGGATTCGAGTGGCCAGTGCCTGTTGAATTGGTGTGCCTCATAGGCGACACCTTCCATCTTCTCAATTATGGCCTGTGCCCTGGGATCTTCCGCGAAGAACGAAGGCTCCTCTACCATCTGGATCAGCTTGTAGTTGTTGTGCTTCAGCAGGCCCTCTTCATGAGCATTGCGGAAGAGGCCACGTATGTCGTCCACATCTTTGGCGGAAAGAATTCGGGTGTCTTCCTTAAAAGGCCCCGGTTTTGCGTCCTTGTGGCCCCTGTGTATCGCAAGCCTGTGTTCACGACAGATTAGGATGTGCTCCACCACGCCGCCTTTGGATTCCCACTGACGGATGGATTTTACGAGAAGGTTCTTCTTCGGGTCGAGATCATCACGGGTCTCGTTTAACCCCCAATAGTGCTCGAAGAAGAGTCGCTTGGTTCTGAAATCGCCGTCCAACCAGCCCTTTATGACATCCAGATGCTCTGCCACGAACGCATAATTTCCCTTCTGCTCCTCAAAGGTTGGCAGACCCGACCAGGGGCCGCCATGATTGGACTTGAGGTCTGCTTCATGCCGGGGCAGAGGACGAAGCCCGACATAACCAAAGTTTCTGGTTTGCTGGGCATGCGCACTGAGGCAGCAAGACAGGATGATAGGTATTCCTACGACCTTCACTGCCAAGTAGATATCTCGCATCATCTGCTTTCTCGCCTTTCTTCAATTGGCCAACGTCCAGCATCACCGGGCCGCCGTCAAGTGACTCTCCATCTCTACCCCCCAGAGTGCGACTTCTAGACATCCATGACGTGTACGCCGTGGCGGAGGGCGCCGAGTTTGTCTTCCCAGGTCGGAATGAACTCCTGGGCCACGTAGCCCTTGTAGCCCGCCTCGATCAAGGCGCGAAGGATCGCGGGGTAGTTGAGTTCCTGGGTGTCGTCCATCTCGCAGCGTCCGGGGACCCCGGCCGTATGCACGTGGCCGATATAGTCGATGTACTCGCGAATCCGCCGGATCACGTCGCCGTTCATGATCTGGACATGGTAGATGTCGAATAGCAGTTTCATGCGCGGCGAGTCGACTCGCTTGACGAGGTCGATGCAGTGATCGACGTCGTCACCGTAATAGCCGGGATGGCCCTTCATGGGATGGGAATCATCGCGCGAGTTGAGG
>CAZISU010001083.1:0-2674 GCA_964541935.1 uncultured Planctomycetaceae bacterium
AGTCGGGCTTGCCTTCGAGATGGAAGGCCGACCAGGGGTAGCGGACGGGGATGTCGTCGTAAATGTTACGATATTTCTGCTCGGGCGTGAACGGCGTGTGCGGGGCCTTGTGTCCGAGGATGAGCATGAACGGCTTGTTGTGTGGACGCTTAAGCCAATCGACGGCCATGTCGGTGACGCGATGAGTGTAGTAGCCCTTCTTCAACTCGCGGCGACCGTTGACGTTGAAGGTCGTGTCGTAGTAGTCGCCCTGGCCCTTGTGCGTAACCCAATAGTCGAAGCCCGGCCGGGCCGAATCGTCTTGCTCGCCCATGTGCCACTTGCCGATATAGGCCGTCTCGTAGCCTGCGCTTTGCAGTTGCCCGGGGAAGCTGGCCAGGTCGCGGGGATAGTCGGTGAAGTTATTGACCACCTGATGCGAGTGGGCGTATAGCCCGGAGAGGAACGACGCGCGGCTGGGCGAGCAGAGCGAGGTGGTAACAAACATATTGCGAAATCGCGCGCCTTCGGCAGCCAGGCGGTCGATATGGGGCGTTTTCAAAAACGGATGCCCCTCGCAACCAAGTTGGTCCCAACGTTGGTCGTCGGTGAGGATGAAGACGACATTCGGAGGTTGTTCGGCTGCTAATACCCCGGGGCACAAGAGACATAACTTGAACAACGTCAGGCAAGCGATTACGTTCAGCAGGGTTCTCACGGAAAAGGCTCTCATGGGAATATCCTCATGTTCATGAGTCGAAGAGTCAAACCGCATTGTAGCCCTCTTGATCGGCGGTTGTCAATTTATCGAGTTTATCGTGTTATTTTACTGCATCACTCAATGCGTACGCCAGAATCGGGGCACGAACAGCACGACCAGCACGAATACTTCCAGCCGTCCCAGCAGCATGAGGGCCGTGAGTATCAATTTGCCGGGCCAATGGAAATGCGAATAGTTTTCGGCCTCGCCCACGATGCCCAGCCCGGGCCCTACGCCGTTTAGGGTGGCGGCCACGGCGCTGGCGCAGTCGATCAGCTTGTCGTGTGTGGAGCGGTTGGCCTCTACCCAGGTGCTGTCCGGTTCCAAAGCCACCAGCATCATCCAGGAGACGATAAACAATAGCAAAATCACGGCAAAATAGACGAGCACGTCTTTACGCAGCTCAGGATCGGGCAGAACATGGCCGCCCAGCCGCACGTGCCGCACGACCGAGGGGTGGAAAATCTTTTCCATCTCGAGCCAAAGGATCTTGAAGAACAGCACGTGACGGATGACCTTCATGCTACAACTCGTGCTGCCGGCGCAACCGCCTATGAACATCAACAGAAACAAGACCGCGCGGCTGAAGCTGTTCCAGTGGTCGAAGTTCGCGGTGCCGAACCCCGTGTTGGTAATGATCGAGACCACCTGAAAAACACCCTGTCGTAGGGCCGCACCCAGACTGGGAAAATCGCCGTAGGCCATGCCGAAACCAACGATCAGTAGCGAAACCACCACTGTTATGGCCGCGTAGGTGCGAAATTCGATATCGGCCAGCAGGTGCCCGGGACGTCGCAAGGCTACGTAGTACAGCAGCGTGAAGTTTATGCAGGCCAGGAACATGAACAGGGCGATGGTCATGTCGATGCCGGCACTCTGGAAAAATTCGACGCTCTTATTGTGCGTGCTGAAACCGCCCGTGGCGATTGTGCCAAAAGCGTGGCAAAGGGCATCGAAAACGCTCATGTTCTGAACGATCAGAATCACCGTCAAAACGGCGGTCAGGACGATGAAAATCGTGGCGAAAACCCAGGCCGCGTGTTGCGTGCGCTCGTGGGCCGATTCCTGGCTGGGGCCGGGCATTTCAGCCAGCATGAGCGCCTTGCCCGCCGATCCCATGCCCAAAACGGCCACGAACAAGACCATGATGCCCAGCCCGCCCAGGAAGTGCGTTTGCGAACGCCAAAACAGAATCGCCCGCGGCACGAGTTCGGGGTCTTCGAGGTTCGTTAGAACCGTGGCGCCCGTGCCACTGAACCCGGATGCCGATTCGAACAGCCCATCGGCCACGTTCATGGTTAAAGGCCGGCCGTCTTCTGCCCGCGCCCAGGCGGTGCCGCTCAACCAGAACGGCAATGCGCCCAGTATCATGGCCATGATCCAACTCAGGCCGACAATCGCGATAGCTTCGCGCCGCAACAGTTCGGCGCCGGCCGCCGTACGGCCGATCCACATCAATAGCGATCCCAGCGCCAAGCAAACCGCCATGGAGCCCACCAGCCCTCCCACGCTGCGCCATTCTACCTGCTCGGTCTGGTCCAAGAGCGGAAACGCCCACGGCAGGCTCATCAGCATCGACGCGCCAATCAAAAGGGAGATCAAACCCAGCAGGCGGCAAATCAAAAGCTTGTTCATCGCACGAGCGCTCTATCCCAATGCCGCCTTGACGTCGGCGGGATCCACATCGCCGACGAGTTCCACATGCCCAATGCGGTCGGGCAAAACGAATCGCAACCGTCCGTGCGCGACCTTTTTGTCGTGCATCATGGCCTCCATTATCGCATCCACGTCCAAATCCGGTACATCTACCGGAAGCCCCAGGGCCGCGAGCAGTTCGATCTGACGAGCTGTGCATTGCTCGTCCACCCGGCCCAAGCGCTGGGCCAGCCGCGAGGCGCACACCATGCCGATGGCCACGCCCTCGCCGTGCAGGAT
>CAZISU010001084.1:0-2669 GCA_964541935.1 uncultured Planctomycetaceae bacterium
CGCCAAATGATCGTAGATGTTTTCAAGAATGATGATCCCCATATCGACCATTGTTCCGATCGCGATGACGATCCCGGCCAGCGACATAATATTCGCGTCGACGCCGAACACCTTCATGGCGATGAACGACATCAACACGGCCATCGGCAAGGTAATGGCGATGATGATGCTGGCCCGCACATGTAGCAGGAACAAGACGATCACGGCGATCGTGATCAACAGTTCATGGCCCAAAGCATCGGTCAGGGTGGTGACCGTTTCGTCTATCAAGAGCGTGCGGTCGTAGACGGCGTGGATTTTTATTCCGTCGAGTTCAGACTCCAGGGCGTCGACCTTGGCTTGAACTCGCTTGATGACCTCGCGAGGGTTTTCGCGGTACCGCATCACGACCACACCGCCGACCGCTTCCTGTCCGTTATAGTCGAGCGCCCCACGGCGAAACGAGGGGCCTATTTGAACTTGGGCCAAATCACGAACACGCACCGGAATTCCATCACGGGTCAGCACAACAGTGTCTTCGATCTGCTTGAGCGTCTCCGGCTCGGTCTTGCCCGAGCCGATGAACCCCTTGCCGCGAACGAGGAACTCCATGCCGCCCGCTTCAACCGTCTTTGCGCCGACGTCGATGTTTGACGCTTTCACTGACTCGATGACTTTGCTGAGCGGGATATTGTGGTATCGCAGCTTGTCGGGATCGACTTCGATTTGATACTGGCGTACGTAACCACCGATCGATGCCACCTCGGCCACGCCTTCCACGGATTGCAGTGCGTACTTGACGAAGAAGTCCTGCTTCGACCGCAGTTCGGCCAAGTCCATGCCGTCCGGTGGTTCGAGTACGTAGTAGTAAATCTGTCCCAGCGCTGTAGCATCTGGTGCAAGCACCGGCGTAACGCCCTCGGGCAGGATGTTTGAGACGGTTGTCAGTTGCTCAGCAACGCGGGAACGTGCCCAATAGAAATCAACTTCGTCGCCGAACGTGACCTGCACGAAGCTGAAACCGAACATACTTTTTCCGCGGACGCTCTTCGCGCCGGGCACAGCCTGCAGGGCAATCGAGAGCGGATAGGTAATCTGGTCTTCCATATCCTTGGGCGACCGTCCCATCCATTCGACGAGCACGATTACCTGGTTCTCGCTTACGTTCGGTATCGCGTCCAGCGGCACCTTTTGCGCGGCATACCAGCCGTAGGTAAACACTGCAATCATCCCCACAAAGATGACCAACCGCTCGCGGATGGAGAAATCGAGTATCTTCTTTATCATTGGACAGCCCCCTCGGACAGTTTGGTGAGGTATTTTGCCGGCTCGGCCAACAATTTTGTGCGACACCCTTCACAACAAATGAAAACCGACCGGCCGTTCACGTCGACTTTTGGCGGCGTGCCCATCGAACCGAGAGGGAGTTCCGTAACGGGGCAGATCCGTTGCTTCTCCGCCAACACGCGATCTTCTGCGGAGAGCTTTGCAAACGCGGCGGCGATTTCGGGATCGACTTTTTCTTGGGTGGCCGTCTGCTTGAGGTTGGCGAGATACTTGTCAGGATCAGCCAACAATCGACTCTCGCAACCCTTGCAGCAGATGAAGATTGGCCGGCCGTTCACATCGACCTTCGGTGGCGTGCCCATCGAACCTAGGGGCAGTTTGGTCACCGGGCAAATCTCTTGTTGCTGGGCCAGTGCCCGATCGTCGGCTGAGAGCTTGGAGAGTGCGGCCATTAGCTTGCCCGAGTCAGATTCGTCCAATTTGCCACTGCGGCTGGCCTTCGTTGGATCGATCAGCGATGGATTCCCCACCAGTTGCATCTGGGAATCGATCAGGAAATTACCGGAGACGGCCACCTGCTCACCGTCATGGATGCCTTCGAGGATTACTGCCTTTTCGGTAGTAAGGTTGCCAAGCACTACGGGGCGAATCTCGAAACGCCCCGGATCCGTCTCAACGTAGACGACACTGTTTTCGCCGGCCATCAAGACCGCGCTTCGTGGCACCACGACAACATTGCGCTGGGTAATTGGCTTGTCAGCAAAACCAAATTCGGAGGTTGGGACCAATTTGATCCCACATATTCGGCAAATTCCGGGATTGTCTTCGATGACCTGGGGATGCCGAGGACTGATCCATTTGCCCGCCATCTCGGGATCATAGACGAGCTGTTTCCCGATCGCCTGTGAAGGCAAGACTTCCACAGCAATGTTTGCCGTTGCATAATCGCCCGGCTTCAGCATGCCGTGCTCGTTGGGCAGCACGACCCGAACGCCAACCGTCCGCGTTTTCGGATCGACCATGGGGTCAATGAAAGCCACGCGCCCGGACAACTTGCGACCTGGCAACGATTGAACCTCGGTTTCAACTCGCTGACCGTAGCGTACTTGGGCCGCGTCCTCCGGGAAAAGCTGCATCTGAAGCCATACCGAGGACAAGTCGGCAATACGATAGATCGGCTGGCCCGTCTTCACGTATTGACCCTCGACGGCCATCTTTTCGATGACAGTTCCGCCAATCGGGGCGCAAATGTGCATGCGGCTTTCCGGCTGGAGGCTTTCTTCAAGTCCTTGCACCTGATCTTTAGTCATGCCCAACTCGATCAGTTTCTGGCGAGCGCCCTGGAACAGACTAAGAACTCGTACAGAAATTACTTTCCGGTTTTCGTCCTCGGCTTGATAGTA
>CAZISU010001085.1:0-2659 GCA_964541935.1 uncultured Planctomycetaceae bacterium
GTAACGCTCAGGGTCCACATCTGTTACCCCAAAAAGGCCAAAATTGAACCAGGCCTTTTTTTTGTGCGAGCACTGTACGTAAGTCCTTTTTTGACAATGTTTTATATGAATTGACTGCATTTGACCCCGTTGGGCAATTTCACGACGGGGCGAATTTATGGGTTGATTAGACACCGCCGACACAACTGAGCTTGTTGTCGGATCGTCATAACTTATGAAACAACAGAACGTTTGAAATCACCTTATTTTTGACCTATAGTTTACATAGGAGAATAAGGTATCATGCTGTCAATTGCTAAAAAGATTCAACGTTTTCTTGTCGACGAAGACGGACCTGCGGCTGTTGAATACGCGATCATGATAACCTTGGTTTTACTTGGTTGCATTTACGCCGTCACCACGCTAGGCCAGAACGCCGACACCACCTTCAGCACCACCGCCACCATGGTGGGAAATATGCCTACCGGTAATTAGCTCCACGGCAACAACCTGCATACCACGTGCTGCCCCTCGCCCGACTTTTTTTCTACGGCACAAACTTCTCGCCGGTCAAACGCTCGTAGGCCTCGACATATTTATCGCGGGTTTTGGCGATAATATCTTCCGGCAATTGCGGTGGCGGGCTGTTTTTGTCCCAGTCGGTCGACTCCAGCCATTCGCGCACGAACTGTTTGTCGAACGATGGCTGGCTGTGGCCCGCTTGGTACTGGTCGCCGGGCCAAAATCGTGAACTGTCGGGCGTGAGCACTTCGTCGATCAGAATCAACTTGCCGTCGACCGTGCCCCACTCGAACTTGGTGTCGGCGATGATGATGCCCTTCGACTGCGCGTACTCCACGCCACGGTTGTAGAGAGCTAGGCTGCGGTCGCGGAGTTCTTCGGAAATATCCGACCCCACGGCCTCGACCATGCGCTCGAAGGAGATATTCTCGTCGTGCCCGTCGGTGGCCTTGGTGGCCGGCGTGAAGATGGGCTCTTGCAACTGCGAACATTCGGTCAATCCGTCGGGCAATTTGATACCGCAAACTGTGCCTTGCTGCTGGTATTCCTTCCAGCCCGAGCCGACCAGATAGCCACGCACCACACACTCGATGGGCACAACCTCGGTCTTGCGGCACAGCGTCGACCGCCCGGCAAACTGGGCAAGGTCGCTACCCTCGGGAAGGTCCATCTCGTCGATATCGACGCTAATGAGGTGGTTGGGCTCGTCCAGGCGTTTGAACCAAAAGGCGGCGATTTGCGTCAAAAGCTTGCCTTTGTCCGGAATGCCAGCCGGCAAGATCCAGTCGAAGGCGCTGATCCGGTCGGTGCTGACCAGCAACAGACGCTCGCCCAGATCGTAAATGTCTCGCACTTTACCATGTCGGGGTGTCAAGCCCGGCAGCGATGTTTCAACGACAACAGGCGATTTCATCTGGATTGCTCCTGGTTAGATGAGGAAATTGGTTCGATGGGTGAGAGGCTTAGCAGCCCGAATTACGACTAAATTCGTTGTTCATGTATTGCCACATTGCAGTCCTGGGCAATTGACCGCCGAATATACCAATGTGGCTTCAAGTTGACTAGCGGGTAGTGACACAAGTCGCTACGCTTGAGCGAGTGGGCAGACTTGGCTAAAATTACGGCTTTTAGTTAGCCTGGGAAAACTGGATGCGATTTTCTGTTTCACCGCCCGAATTGCTCACCGACGAGATGCTCCAGCAGGTGTATTTGGCGGGTTTTGATCGTGTTCCCTGGGTGATTAACGCGGCCAGAGAAGAGCCCACCACCCAAAATAGCGGCCAGTTGGTCATAAAACGAGCGGCATTCGATTCGGCCAACCTTTTTGTGCCATGGCCGGTCGAAGGGCATGGCATGGTTACGCTTTCGACATGCAGCCTGATGGAGCAAGACGAGCCATATCACCTGCCGTTGGAGTTGGCACGGGGCAAAGTTTCACAGCTACGCAATCAGATATCCGAATGGCAGTTGCTGGGCTTGATCGTTCCGGAGGAGATTTTCGACGGCGTTCGAGCGGCCCTAGATGCCCTACGTATAGCCATGCGCAGCCCCCGCAATACGCCGGAATCGGTCGCAGCGGCCAATAGTTCTCTACAAATGGCATTGGACACGACCGTGCGTCTGGGACGCTGCTATACCCAGCAGGCATCGATTGTGCGTGCGCGGACAATCGACTTGCCAAAAACGCTCCTGGGCGCCGAACTGGGCAGTGTTGTACTCGACAGCGGCACCGCCATGAGCTTTGCAACCACGTTCGGCGCGGCGCGCGTGCCATTGCCGTGGCGCGATATTGAATCGAGCGAAGGGGCCCGCCACTGGGAACTGGCCGATCGACAGATAGCTTGGTGCAAGGCTAACGGTTTGGCAGTTTGCGCGGGCCCGCTTTTGCAACTCGATCCACAAAGCCTGCCCGATTGGCTTTATCTGTTCGAAGGCGACTTCGAGAGCCTGGTTTCGGCCATAAGTGAGTTCGCCGAGGCGGCCGTAACCCGTTATCGCGACCAGGTCGACGTTTGGATTTGCGGAAGTCACGCCAATACGGCCGAGATCCTTGGTCTTTCGGAGGAGGAAATTGTCCGTCTCTCGGCCGAACTGATCGAGAGAACCCAGTCTCTTTCACATGATTCGCAAGTCATAATTTCGTTAGATCAACCGTGGG
>CAZISU010001086.1:0-2657 GCA_964541935.1 uncultured Planctomycetaceae bacterium
TCCACCCGGCCCAGGTCGCTGTAGGCATTGCCCAAGTTGCCCAGATGGTTGCCCAGCGCATCAACGACTTCTTCGAAAGCGAGCAGTTGGTTGGGCCGAATCTGGCCAGAGCCATCAATCAGGCCAATGTCGTGGTCGATATCCCGGGCCAGTATCGATCCGACCCGGTCATGTTCGTGGCCGACCTTCTGAGCCTTGACATCTACGAACCGCAAACGCCCGCTCAGGTAACAATCAACGAACGCTCGGGGAGCATCGTGATCACCGCCGACGTCGAAATTGGCGCGGTGATCGTGACCCACAAGAACTTTGTCATCGAAACCGGCGGCGGCGAATACTCCAGCCAGTTCGTGGAAATCGACCCAGGCAAAACCCAAACCGCCAAGCTCGAATCGCTGATAACCGCGCTCAAAGCCGTCCACGCACCCACGCAGGATATTATCGACATCATCAAAGGCTTGGCAAGAAGCAAAGAACTGCACGCCAAACTGGTTATATAGAGTAAATATCATGTCACTCACGTCACTAATGCCCACCGCTACCACCGTTTCGCTTGCAACGGATAACGCGCCCACGGACATTTCCAAGCTCAACGCAAATCAAAACGACAGCGAGACCCGCCAACAATTTCAAGAGATCTTGGGCGAACTGCTGTTCGGACAGATGCTCAAGTCCATGCGAAAAACAGTAGGCGAAGCGGCCTACTTCAACGGCGGCCGGGCGGAAGAGATTTTCACCGAACAACTCGACCAGCAAATTGCCGGCAGCATGAGCAAAACCATGGGCGACCAGTTTGTTGGCCCAATGTACGACCTCACAATGATGGGCAGAAAGTAAAACACCACAGCCAATACTAGCCCGAAGCGCAAGCGAGGGGCGCGAGAATACGGGTTGCACTGCGACCCCTCGCTCGCGCTTCGGGTTAGTATTCCACTGGTAAAGCAAAACAACAGCACCCCCAAGTCTGAAGTCTTTTAAAACCAAGCATCACCCCCCTCGATTAGGTCAATTCATGGAGACAGCCTGGGATTCGGAACTTGCCACCCTTATGACCGATTTATTGGCCACGCAGGAAGAAACGCTCAGCGTTTTGGCGAGAAAACGTGAACTGCTCCTCGCCGGCGACGGCGAAGGGCTTGCCTTGATCAATGTCGAAGAAGAGCAGTTGGTCGAGCGTCTCAAGGGCAGCTTGGAACGTCGCGAGCAGTTGCTCAAACTGGCGTCCGAACAAGGACTGCCGCATAAAGACCTCGAAACGCTGTCCGAAGCCTTGCCGAATGGCACAATCGACCGCAAGAGACGAGACCAGCTCAAACTCGCCAAGGCGCGTGCCAGACTGCTAAGGCACCACAGTCTGACAAACTGGGTAGTTGCACAGCGAACCCTCATACATCTTTCCCAGATGTTAGAGATTATCGCGACCGGAGGCCGACTTCGACCGACATATGATAAAGTGCAATCAGGTGCATTCGGAAACAGGCAAAGTGTTGGGGCTGGTAGTGGTCAGTGTGTTGGCGCAAGTACCGGCGCCTTGGTTGACCAAGAAGCATAGAGGAAATAGGAACTAAGGGCAGACCGAGGACTTGCCGTGTCACTTTTCAGCTCAATGCAACTCGCGAGCAACACGCTTAAGGCGAACGAGATCGCCCTGCAGGTTGTCAGCCAGAATATTGCCAACGCGAACACTCCCGGATACATCCGTGAGGAGGTTCAGTTTGCTGCTGCGCCGAGTCAGCGAGTGGGCGGCCTTCTGTTGGGCATGGGTGTTCGCGTCGAAGCCGTCGTACAGAAAATAGACGAATTTCTCGAGAGTCGACTCCGCAGCGCCGTAAGCGAGCAGAGCAGTGCCGAGCAGCTTGAACAGAGCTACGGACAGCTCGAAAGCATCATCGGCGAACTCGGCGATACGGATCTCAGTACGTCGATGAACAAATTCTTTTCGAGTATCTCCGAGGTTCTCAATCAGCCGGAAAGCGCTTCGGTTCGCAACTTGGCGGTTCTGCAGGGCGAGACTCTTGCAACTGAGATTCAGCGAATGGCCGAACGCGTGCTTGAAATGCGCGGTGGCCTGAACGACCGCGTCATCAACACGGCCGACGATATCAACCGCTTGACCAAAGAAATAAGTGTGCTGAATGTCCGCATTGCCGAGGCCGAAGGCGGCAGCGTTTCGAAAAGTGACGCGGTTGGGCTGCGCGATCAACGTTTGGTAGCACTGGAGGGTTTGGCCAAGATCATCGACATTAACGTCACCGAACAGCTAAGCGGCGGCGTTGCCGTTTATTCCGGTGGCGATTATCTCGTCTTCGAAGGAACCGCTCGCGAAGTTAATGTGGTTCTCGACAGCGATCGCGGCATGTCGGTCGCCGACATCCAGATCACCGAGACCGGCGCGTCGTTGAACCCGTCATCCGGGCAACTGCAAGGACTCATTCAAGCTCGCGATGAAGTGTTTGGCGAGTATCTCGACAATCTGAACGATCTGGCAGGCACGCTGGCATTTGAATTTAACAAGGTCTATTCCAGCGGGCAGGGCTTAAGCGGCTACGAGGAGTTGACCAGCACGTTTAATGTCAACAGGGCGGACGAGCCCTTGAACCAAAGCGGTTTGGCTTTCACGCCGTCCAACGGATCGTTTGAGATCCTGGTGTACAACA
>CAZISU010001087.1:0-2656 GCA_964541935.1 uncultured Planctomycetaceae bacterium
TCGGCGACGATCTGTTTGAGACGCCTTAGTTCGGCCATGTAGTAGGAAACACCGTCGGTGAGCGAATCGTGGATTCTCATGCTCGTTGCCAAGAGGACTGGTGGCATGGAGAATTTTGCGGCACAAACGGGCGCTCCGGCCTGGGCTAGGACGACGTTGGCCCCAACAGCCCGCAGCAACGTGCTCTTGCCCGACATGTTCGAGCCGGTAACCATCAACAACGTCCCGGGCGGACCGATGGTCACATCGTTGGCCACGCGAGAGTCGGCTGGAATGAGCGGGTGGGCAAGCGATTTGGCACTTACGGTGCCTTGGGGCTTGGGCCGGTTTTCGATTTCAGGAAACACCCACGCGGGGTTATCGTGCGCTAGGGCGGCCAGCGATGCCAGGGCTTCCCATTGGCCCAAGGCGTCAAACCACCTGCGGACCTGTTGCCCATTGCGGCGTTGCCAGCGTTCCAAGAGCGTCAGCACCTGGAAGTCCCACGACGAGACCGATTGCACCAGGAAATGAGCCATTTCGGAAAAGCGTATATTGCCCATGTCCGCGATGCGACCCAGCAATTGAATCTCGCGCCATGCCTCTGCTGCGTCGGCGGAAGTTTGCTGATGGAGTTGCGTCAAATGGTCGGAACTGACGTTGGTTTTCGCAATCAATTCGAAGAGGTCGGCATAGTCGCCGACTTTGCCGTGACGGCTGGAGATGAATTCGAAGATCGCATGCATTTGGCGGCGATACACAAAACCAATCACCACGTTTAGCATAAAAGGGGCGATCCACGTTGAGGGTGGCAACACGCCCATCATGCCCAGCAGAGCGCAGAGCAGCAGCAGGAGGGGCGAAATCCGCGACGCCCATTTCAGCCATCGCCGCCCAGCCAGCCAGGGCTTCGCTTCAGACCATTGCAGGAATTGTTCGAGATTTGTCTTGTGGGCCGCAACCTTCAGCCCGCGGCGTTGCAGTTCCTGCCGCATGTCCAATGCCGGAGCCAGTTCCGTCACTGCCTGCTGTCGTTCAAGCACACATGCAGGATCGGCCCCATGCAGGAACCAGTCCCTGAGCGTTTCGATTCCCCTTGGCGTGTTTGCCGTGCAGAGGAGATGGAACAAGGAAGCCTTGCCGAAAAGGTCCAGGTCGCAAGCCAGCGCCTCATCGCTCGAGGGCGTCTCGGTTGCTCTGAGCGGGATTTGATTCCACTTTCTTAAGACTTGTGCGATGGCTTGCGCATTGATGCGTTTGAGTTGCTCGAAACAAACAGATTTCTCATGCACTCGTCGGTAAACCCACACGAGCGAGAAAAAAACAATCGACAAAACAGCAGCAGCCATAAACCACGTGCTGTTGCCTGATGCGGCGAACACGCCTGCTAAAAAACACGCTCCGGCGGCCAGAAATGTGGCCACCCGAGCGTGCGAAATGCGGTCCATGCGGCGGTTTTGCAGTTCGTGCTTTTGACCGAAATCGGTCATTCGCTGGCGATATGCGTCGACGATGGGATTGCTGCCGGTTGCGGAATCGGGCATGTTCGAGTTCACGGCACGAAGTTGGTTTCCGGATCCAGGCGTTCGGCGAAGCGGGCCAAGAGGTCGGCGGCTTTATCCATATCGTCCAGCGATACGACCTCGACTGGGCTGTGCATGTAGCGGTTGGGGATGCTGACCAGGCCCGTGGCCATGCCGGCGCGTGAAATCTGCATGGCGTTGGCGTCGGTGCCCGGCGGGCGTCCGGCTGCTACGAGTTGATAAGGAATGTCGTTGGCGTCGGACGCTTCGAGCAACAGTTCGACAACCTTGGGGTTGAAGTTGGGACCGCGGAAAACGGCCGGGCCTTTGCCTAGCGATATGTCGCCTTCCTGTTTCTTCTCGATTGTGGGGCAATCGGTCGAGAAGGTCACGTCGACGGCTATGCCCACGTGTGGATCGATGCCGAATGCGCTGGTTTTCGCTCCGCGCAGTCCAACCTCTTCCTGGACTGTGGAAACCGCATACAGCCCACATTTGAGCTTAGCTTTGTCCGTGCGGCGGAGGGCTTCCATCACAACCCAAACTCCGCACTTGTCGTCCATGCCCGGCGAGGCGATGCGGTTGTTGCACATCTCACGCGGGCCGAGGTCAACGGTAATCGGGTCGCCGATGCGCACGAGTTTTTCGGCCTCTTCCTTGTCGGCAGCGCCGATGTCTATCCACAAGTCCTTGAGCTTGACGACATTTTTCTTCTCTTCATCGGTGAGAAGGTGGATCGGTTTGCGCGCGATGACGCCGAAGATGGGGCCGCCGGCCGTCCAGATGTTCATCTTTTGACCAATCAGGACTTGGGGATCCCAGCCGCCGATCTGCTGGACATAGATGAAGCCGTCGCTATCGATATATTGGACAATGAGCCCAATTTGATCGCAGTGGCCGGCCAGCATAATGCGGACGGGGGCGTCGGGGTTCTTTATCGCGATCACGTTTCCGTGGACATCAGTGCGGACCTCGTCGGCAAACTGCCCGGCATATTGGCGGACCAACTCTTGGATTGGTGATTCGTAACCAGAAGGACTGGGGGTTTCCAGTGCCTTTTTGAACATTGCCAGGGCGTTAGCGTCCATCGTCGCTCCTTTTTATTGTTTGAGACGGATCTTACTGATGCGTGTATAACCAGAAATAATAAGTAT
>CAZISU010001088.1:0-2655 GCA_964541935.1 uncultured Planctomycetaceae bacterium
GTTCCTGGGGCAACTTGGACATGCGGCCGCACTGGGCGGTTCGGACATAGCGTCGCTGGAGGGCGGCATCCGCCGCATGCAGCGCACAGCCTACGATGCCACACGCGGCCTGTCGACGGCCACGGACGCTTTTGGCGCATTAGGTATTAATGTCAAGGATGCCAACGGGCAACTCAAGGGCACCGAACAGTTGTATATGGAATCTGTTGATGCGCTCTCACGCATGACTAACGAAACCGAAAAAGCGGCCCTGGCGTCCATGATATTCGGCCGCTCCGGCACGGCCATGCTGCCCATGCTCAAAGACGGCACAGCTGGCATGGCCGCCATGATGCAAGAGGCTAAGGATCTGGGCCTTGTCATGAGCAGCGAAGACGCTACTGCGGCTGCTAAATTGACGGACGATTGGTATCGGCTGTGGGGCGTGTTAAAGATGACAGCCATGCAGGTGGGCGCGGCCCTGGCGCCTTCTCTTTCAGATTTAGCCAAGCGGGTGATGGACGTTGTGCGGCCGGCCATGGATTGGGTTAAGGCCAACCAGGATACGATTATATCGATCATGAAAGTTGCGGCCGTGGTTACGGCCGCCGGCGCCGTATTAGTAGGCCTGGGCAGTGCGTTGGCCCTGGCTGGCGCGGCCGTGGGCGGTCTGGTGACGATTATCTCTACCGTGGGAGCCGTATTGGGTGGCATCGGGGCGGCCATTCTGGCGCTGGTTTCGCCCATCGGTATCGTGGCGGCGGCCCTTATCGGCCTGGGTGGGTATTTTTTGTATGCATCGGGGGTCGGTAAACAGGTCTTGGGTTGGCTGAGCCAGAAATTCGCCGCACTCGAAGCCTCGGCCAGTAAGGCCTGGGGCGGCATCGCCGACGCGTTGGCTGCGGGCGACATCGCTTTGGCCGCCCGCATCCTCTGGCTTTCGCTGAAGGTAGCTTGGCAGGCTGGCCTGGCTTGGCTGGCTGGCCTGTGGATCGAGTTCAAGGGTTTTTGGGCCGACGGCGTGATGGGCCTGGCCATGTATTTTACCGATGCGGTTGCCAAGATCAAGTCGGCCTGGGTCGAGGCCCTGGGATTTTTGAAGAAAAAGTGGCTGGAATTCAGCAACAGTGGTTTCACAGAATCGATGGCCGATCTGATCGCACCCATTGTTGCCGTAATCGAGGGTGTCAGTGTTGATGATGTGCGTAAGAATCTCAAAGAGGACTTTGCACATAAGCGACAGATGCAGCCTGGCCAAGTTGAAGACATTGATGCGCAGACACGAGCCAAGCAGCAAGAGATCGAAAACGACCGCCAGGGCACTCAGGACCAACTGGCCGAGGATACGCGTCGTCGTAAGCTACGCGAGTCCAGCCAGGCTTCCCAGGGCAGAGCCGAGCTAGAACAGGCACGCCGTGAGTGGCAGGAGGCGTTGGCCCTTGCCGCTAAGAAACGTTCCGCCAAGGAAGAGGCCGACCTGACGATCGAAGAACCGCAGCTGGCGTCCACTGTTGCCGGTTTAGCGGGTGGCAATCTGGCGTTCGATCTCAGCAAGCTCAGCAGCAAAGGCACCTTCAACGCCATGGCCGCCCGCGGGCTGAGCTCCAACGGCCCCATGGAAAAAGTGGCCCAGGCCACCGAGGCCACGGCGGCCAATACCAAGAAGCTGGTTCAGAAGGCCCAAGATATGAGGTTTGGGTAATGGCGATCACAGTCACAGAAAAATGGGAAAGCCGCGAAACGACCGGCGGCAAGGATCCCAGCGTGGATCTAGTCTTTCTGGTCCAGGGCACCGACAATGATATCGCGGCCGGTGACGCACTCTTGGCGTTTTCACCGTTGGTGTACAATAACCTGGCCCGCCTTACGGCCCATCTGGAGCGTACGGCCGAATACGCCTGGCAGGGCACTGTAAATTACGGTAAGCCCGAAGAGGGCGAGTCGACCTGGACCTTTGATACCTCGGGCGGCACGCAACGTGTTACACAGAGCCTCGATACGGTGGGCACCTACGCGCCCTCCGGAGAGACAGCGCCCAACTTCCATGGCGCTATCGGCGTTAGCAAGGATAATGTCGAGGGTGTGGATATCACCACGCCCATCTTCAATTTCGGCGAGACTCACGATCTTGACCATACGCTGCTGGCCGACGGCACATATAAACTAACGCTTTTCGGACTCACCGGCAAGGTTAACCTCTATCCCTTCCGTGGCTTTGCCATCGGCGAGGTTCTTTTTCTCGGCGCGCAGGGTTCCAAGACGGGCATGGACAACTGGTCGATCAACTACCGCTTCGCCGCCAGCCCTAACGTCGTCAATCTGGACCTGGGCGATATCACTATCACGGAAAAACGTGGCTGGGATTATCTTTGGCTCAGCTATGCCGACGCCGAAGACACCAGCGCCAAGCGGCTGATTAAGAAACCGGTGGCGGCTTACGTGGAGCAGGTTTATGAGTACGCCGACTTCTCACTCTTAGGCATTGGAGTATAATGGCCGATCTGCGCAAAGTATCGACGGGCGATAAACTCAAGATTCCCGCCGAGACGTTCAATACATTCATCGACGTGGCACGCGACTTCCGCGGGCGGCAGCAGAATCGTATTCCGTCATGGAAGCCCTTGAATTCCGACACGGCCATTATCCGTGTGCGCAACGACTCCGAAGTGGACTGCC
>CAZISU010001089.1:0-2653 GCA_964541935.1 uncultured Planctomycetaceae bacterium
CCTCCAGACCCCGGTTGAGGTCGTCTTGTACCACGTCCAGCCCGCGGCAGACACAGGTGACGATGGAGTTCTGGTCCAATTCGATACCCATAATCCGCTCGTGGCCCCGCTCGCGCAGACGGGCCAACAACTCGCCGTTGCCGCAACCCAGGTCCAGCACGCTGGCGCCCGGCGGGATGAGTTCGACGATCGAATCGTAGTCCAGACGATGGTGATGGTGGAAGATACTGGTTGGGTTGTGCATTGACGAAGTGCAACACTTGCCCGGCCCGCCGGCACACCACTCGGTCGTCTTGGGCGTATCGTCGGAGAGGTTTGTGAGAAAATCGCGCAGCATCTGCCCGTAGGAGTCCATCTCGTTGGGCAAGAGAAATGCGTCGTGCCCGCAATCGCTCTGCACGTTACAATAGCTGACCGGCTTGCCCTCGCGGACGAGCGTGTCGACAATTTCGCGCGACTGGAAGGCGGGGAACAGCCAATCGCTGGAAAAGCTGATCATTAGCCAACGGCACTGCGAACGGCCCAACACTTCGGCCATGGCCTGGGGCGTGGAGCCCAAGTCGAACAGATCGATGGTCATGCTCAATGCCAGGTAGCTATTCGCATCGAAGCGCTCGACGAAACGGTCGCCTTGGTAGGCCAGATACGAGCCGACGGAAAAACGAGTTTCGAACCCGGTGCGAATATCCCTGGCGTTGTGGCGGTCGGCATCGAACTTGGCGATCATGGACTCGCGCGATAGATACGTGATGTGGCCCAGCATCCTGGCAATGGCCAGTCCCGTCTGTGGGCCCGGGCCGCGGTCGTAGTATTGGCCCGCGTGGTAATCGGGATCGCGCATGATGGCGTTGCGAGCTACCACGTCGAAGGCCAACGACTGGCTGGTCAGACGCGGTGAGGTGGCCACGGCGATTGTGCCCTCGATTCGCTCGGGCAGATGCGTGGCCCACCAAATCGCCATGTGCCCGCCTAGCGAACCGCCCAGCACGGCCAGCAGACGGTCGATTTGCAAATGGTCGATGAGCTTGACCTGCACGGCCACGATATCGGCGATGGTAACCACCGGGAAATCCGGTCCGTAGGGTCGGCCGCTACGTTGATCGATGCTGCCCGGCCCGGTCGTGCCCCGGCATCCGCCTAAAACATTGGGGCAGATCACGAAGTAGCGGTCGGTGTCGATCGGCTTGCCGGGGCCCACGTACAAATCCCACCAGCCGGGATCGTCGTCCTCGCCGTGGCGAGCAACGTGCGAATCGCCGCTGAGCGCATGACATACCAAAACGGCATTGTCGCGCCGCGCGTTGAGCGTGCCATAGGTTTCGTAGGCCACGGTAACCTGGGGCAATTCGCCGCCGTGCTCTAAGCGAAAAACCTCGTCGAATGTAATATATTGCGCATATTTAAGCGTTTTGCCGCTACGTGTGCTGTCGCTGGAATTAAAAGAATCTGTCATCACCGTTTTGTCTCGCTGCTTCCTCTAAAATCACTCATTCAACTGCTGCCAGAGCCTGATCCAAGTCGGCCAAAATATCCGCAACGTCTTCCAAGCCCACGCTGACGCGGATATAGTCGTCGGTGATACCGGCCGCCTCTAGCTCCTCGACCGTTTGCTGCGAATGCGTGGTCGAGGCCGGATGGATGACCAGCGTCTTGGCGTCGCCGATGTTGGCCAGGTGCGAGGCCATCTTTACGTTCTCGATAAATTTGCGCCCCGCCTCGCGGCCGCCCTTGATGCCGAACCCCATAATGGCTCCGCAGCCCTTGGGCAATTGCTCTTGCGCCCGCTGGTAATGCGGATGCGAGGGCAAACCAGGATAGTTGACCCAGTTGACCAGCGGATGAGCTTCCAGATGCTTGGCCACCGCCATGGCGTTCTCACAATGCCGCGGCATCCGCAAGTGCAACGTTTCCAATCCTTGCAAAAACAAAAAAGCGTTAAAGGGGCTCATGGCCCCGCCCAAGTCGCGCAGTAGGTGCGTGCGGCAGGTGATGATGTAGCACAATTGGCCCACGGCCTCTTGGAAAACCACGCCGTGGTACGAGGCGTCGGGCTGCGTGAAGCGCGGCCATTTATCTGGCTCGCGGCTCCAATCGAAGTTGCCGCTGTCGACAATCGCACCGCCGATGCTCGTGCCATGTCCGCCGATGAACTTCGTGGCGCTATAAACCGAGATGTCGATGCCGTGGTCGAAGGGCCGGAAAAGGATGGGCGTCATCACCGTATTGTCGCAAACCAGCGGCACGCCCCGCGCGTGTGCCACGTCGGCGATGGCCCGATAGTCGAGCACATCGTTCTTAGGGTTAGCCAGGGTCTCGATATACACGGCGCGGGTGTTAGGCCGGATGGCCGCGGCAATGTTTTGGGCATCCGTGGCGTCGACGAACGTGACGTCGATGCCGAAACGCTTGAAGGTTTGTCGCAAAAGCGTGAGCGTTCCGCCATAGAGCGCGGCGGCGGCCACGATGTGCTGGCCGCATTCGGCCAGATTCAAGAGCTCCACGGTGATGGCCTGCTGGCCGCTGGCAAGAGCCAGTCCGCCGACGCCGCCTTCGAGTGCCGCGAGACGTTGCTCGAAGACGTCTGTCGTGGGGTTCATCAAGCGCGTATAGATCCAACCCATCTCCTTCAAGGCGAACAGATCGGCCGCGTGCT
>CAZISU010001090.1:0-2649 GCA_964541935.1 uncultured Planctomycetaceae bacterium
GCTGGGGCCAGTATCGTTAGCTGCTTGAAGATCGATAGAAGGCAGAGATGTGAACATATAGACTTCACCGATCGCCCATACGATAGGTATGGTGCCACTAATGGAGACGCTACCTCCGAAAAAGTCATCTGCCGCTCCATCGTCGGCGGTGAGCTTGGCGACTTGTCCCCAGCCACCGGACGTCTTTTCAAAAATATAGGCTGAACCGGAATTGCTGCCGTTGTCATCGTCCTGGTGCGATCCCACGATGGCTGTAGTGCCGCTGATGGAGACGCTACATCCGAAATTGTCATCTGCCGCACCATCGTCGGGAGTTAGTTTGGCGACCTGCTCCCAGCCGCTGACCATCTCTTGAAATATATAGGCTGAACCAGAAAAAAAGCCGTTATCATCGTCACCGCTGGCTCCCACGATGGCCGTAGCGCCGCTGATCGAGACGCTTTCGCCGAAATAGTCACATAGCTCCCCATCATTTGCGGTGAGTTTGGCAACTTGCTCCCAGCCTGTGATTGTTTGCTCAAAAACATAGGCTGAGCCGGTATAACTGCCGTTGTCATCATTCCCGTGCGCCCCAACGATGGCTATGGTGCCGCTGATCGAGACACTTATGCCGAAATAGTCATTTGTCGCATTATCTTCGGCTGTGAGCTTGGCGACTTGCACCCAGCCGCTTGGTGTCTCTTCGAAAATGTATGCAGAGCCGGAATCAGCGATGTTGCCATCACCGTAGATCGCTCCCACGATGGCTGTGGTGCCACTGATCGAAACGCTTTCACCGAACCAGTCATATTCCATACCATCGTCGGGAGTGATCTTGGCAACTTGCTCCCAGCCGTTGACCGTTTCTTCGAAAATATAGGCCGAGCCGGAACTGCCTCCGTTGTCATCGTCATAGCGTGCCCCCACGATGGCCGTGGTGCCGCTGACGGAGACGCTTATGCCGAACTGGTCATGTGCCGCGCCGTCGTCGGCAATGAGCTTGGCGACTTGCACCCAGCCGCTGGCCGTCTGGTGGAAAATATAGGCCGAGCCGGAATCAGTGCCGTTGTCATCGTCCTGGACCGCCCCCACGATGGCCGTGGTGCCGCTGATGGAGACGCTTACGCCGAACGAGTCATTTGCCTCGCCATCGTCGGCAAGCAACTTAGTGTTGATGTGATCGAGCTGCCAAGGCATGGTCGTATCGATAGTCACGCCAAGAGACGGGCTGGGAGCCGATTCGTTGCCAGCCACATCGACTGCGACTACTGTATATTCGAAAGTCCCATCGGGTTGTGGTGGTGCAATGCAAGTACTTGCGGTTTCAAAATTGCATACAAGAACATTGTCACGGTATAAGCGGTAATACCCCGTGGCGGTGATATCGAACGTGGGTGTGGCGTCATTGGTAATGTTATCCAAGTCGCTAAGGCCCGTGTCGCTGACGACCTGCAAGTCGGGCGCAACAGTGGGAGCAGCTGGTACGACAGTTTCAATGGTTAAACTCAACGCATCGCCCAAGGCCGATTCATTGCCAGCCACATCGACGGCGATAACCGCCACGCTGTAGGTTCCGTCGGGCTGTTCCGGTATTGTGAAGCTGCCACTTTGATACCCACTGCTAATTTCAATTCCATCCAGAAAAAATCGGTAATAGGGCGTTCCCGACACATCGAAGGTGGGTGTGTTATCGCAAGTCAGATTATCGCTATCACTAATGCCCAGATCACTGGCAGGCTGCATGTCGGGTACAATGCCTGAAACACTTGGAGCGGCGATGTCTATGGTTATGCTTAACGTATAACTTGAAACCGTTTCGTTACCAGTCTTGTCGACGGCGCGAACCGTAAAATCATAGGTTCCGTCGGACAGGATCGACGATGTGTAGCTTGGGGCAGTTTCGTAATCGCCGCTTACCTGTATGCCGTCGCGGTAGACGCGATAGTAGGGCATGGCTGCAATGTCTAACGTGGGCGTATTGTCGCTGGTGATGTTGTCCGTGTCGCTGGGCCCCGTGTCGCTAGCTGCTTGAAGATCGATAGAAGGCAGAGATGTGAACATATAGACCGAGCCAGAATTATAGCCGTTATCATCGTCCTGGAACGCCCCCACGATGACCATGGTGCCACTGATGGAAACCGGACGGCCGAACAGATCATCTGCCGTCCCATCGTCGGCAGTAAGTTTGACGACTTGCTCCCAGCCACTTGGCGTCTTTTCAAAAATATAGGCCGAGCCGGAATCAATACCGTTGTCACCGTCTTGGTATGCCCCCACGATGGCCGTGGCACCGCTGATGGAGACGCTGTTGCCGAAATGGTCAAAATCAGCGCCATCTTCGGCTGTCAGCTTGGCGACTTGTTCCCAGCCGCGGGACGTCTGGTGGAAAATATAGGCCGAGCCAGCATTAACGCCGTTGTCATCGTCACCTCGCGCCCCCACGATGGCTGTAGTGCCGCTGATGGAAACGCTACCTCCGAAATTGTCATTTGCCGCACCATCGTCGGGAGTTAGTTTGGCGACCTGCTTCCAGCCGCTTGGCGTCTGTTGGAAAATATAGGCCGAGCCGGAATTGGTGCTGTTATCATCATCATAATACGCCCCTATGATGGCAGTGGTGCCACTGATGGAAACCGGACGGCCGAACAGATCATCTGCCGTCCCATCGTC
>CAZISU010001091.1:0-2646 GCA_964541935.1 uncultured Planctomycetaceae bacterium
TAAACATGGCCGCCACGGCAACCGCCGCCCAAACAAGCTGTCGCCCCAGCATGCGTTGGCCCACGCCCGTCAGCTCGGCGTATCGATCTATTCCCAAGCATCCAAGAACGATCAAAGCCGCCGCAATAAGCGGAATCGACCAGGGAATTCGGCTGAACCAAAGGGACGTTTTCACGTAAATAGACGAGTTTGGGAATAAACTACAAGAAAAACCAGCGATGGCCAATTATAGGCAAACTGCTCGAATAAGCAAAATGTCCTCATGATAGAGGGACAATCTGGCATTTCGTGCGGACATAACACCCCCGTTGCAGCGGGGCTTTTATACGAAGAATTGGTCTTCAGATGAATAATCCACCCCCTATAACTCTCAAGAGCCGTAAAATCCGGCCTATCTTTTACATTTCCCGCAATCAGACTGGTCTTCTTACACTCCTTGAATTATGTGCTAGGCTTGGTATGTTACGTTTGGTCATGAAGTGGGTGTTGAATTTGTTTTGGTGCCCGAAAGATTTTAGCGAGTATTCCACTTCAGCCCGGCATATAATGCGCCGAAAAAGTTGCTTTTAAACGCTACAACTTCCGGACACAAAGAAACCTAATTTTCTCTAGAAGAGGGAGTAAGAACAGATGTTCCGAACCAACTGGAAATACTTGGTCGCAGGTTTAGTAGTAGTCGCGGTTGTCGCCATGACCGCCCCGCAAGCAGAAGCATTCCACCGTGCCCGCGGATGGGGATGGGGAGGCTCGGGCTGGGGAGGCTCGTGCTATGGTGGCGGATGCTATAGCGGCTCGTACTATGGTGGTGGGTACGGCAGCTCGTGCTATACGCCCTACTGCGGCGTAAGTTACAGTTCATGCTACAGCCCCTGCGCCACGTCAAGCTATTCGTCGTGCAATCCTTGTACCACTTCCTGGTCAGGATATTCAGGATATTCAGGATATTACAGCCCGTATCGTCAAGTGGGCTGGCGTCGAGCTAGCTTGTACAACAGTTGCGGCAGCGGTTGCGGCACAAGCTGCGGCACAAGCTGCGGCACAAGCTGCGGCACAAGCAGTTGCTCGTGGGACAGTTGCGGCTCGATCTGCACGCCGACGTCTGGCTGCAGCGGCGGCGCCTGTCAGCCTAGCGGCGGTACGACGATCCAATCGGCGCCAAGCAAGGACACGCCCACCACGGCTCCGCCCAAGCCGGAGAATAAATCAACCTCGATAGAAATCAACACCCGCAACAATAGCGGACTGTTGACCATCTGGGTTCCGGCCAAGGCGAAAGTTTTCATCAACGGCATGGAAACCAAAACCACCGGCAGCCGCCGCCGTTATGTCTCGAACGGTCTTCAGCCGGGTCTGGAGTACAAATATGTAATCCGCGCTGAAATCGTCCGCAACGGCAAAATCGCCGAAGAGACCAAAACCGTCAACCTGACCGCCGGCAGCACCGAAGGCGTGGCCTTCGGCTTCAACGTCAGCCCGCTGCAACAATTCGCCGTCACTCAGTAAGAGCCGCAGCAGCAGCAAATAACTGTGTTTGCTGGAGCTGAGTGCTCCACATAAGACTAAGCAAACCCCCGCGCCGTAGAAATCGGCGCGGGGGTTTTTTGTGTTTCTTGGCTGGTAGATGGCAAATGTTAGGGCTGGAGTTAGCCGGCCCGCCGCTGATGCCTAATTCGCATAGCGCGGGGACAAGCCCCGCCGCTAACTTGTGGGAATATGCAGAATTCCCTGCACATCCCTATTGACAAACGCGGGTGTATATGCAGAATGATCTGCATGTTTGCAATTGGCATGTCAAAGGGAGGCCATTATGGCACGCTTTACCGACGGCGAAATGGAAGTCATGCGGATTCTCTGGCAGCACGGCGAGCTGAAGCCGGCCGAGATCCAGGAGCATTTTCCGCGTCCGATCAAGAACGCCGCTCTGCGATCTTATCTGACGATCCTGGTCGAAAAGGGCCATCTCGTGCGACGCAGCAAGGGCAAGGCCTTTTACTATCTCGCTAAAACCAAACGCGAATCGACGTTCCGGTCCATGCTGGGCGATCTGGTCGATACGTTTTGCGACGGGTCGAGCGAGGCTTTGCTGTGCCATCTGCTGGCCAAGGAAAAACTCTCGCCCCAGGAGTTGTTGAACTTACAACGCGAGGCACAGCAACAGCCGAGCGCCTCAGATTCGTCCGAAACATCCAAAAAAACAAAGAAAAACAGGGGAGCCAAGTCGTGAACACATTGCTAATAGCTTTTGGCGGATTGCAACCGATCGTTGACGCGCCGGTTTGGGGCGTGCTGTTGTTGAAGGTGACCGCGATCCTGTTTGCCGCATGGCTGGGACACATGGCCTTGGCATGGACCAATCCACGCTGGCGTGTGCTTTTGTGGCGAGTAACGGCGCCCGGTCTGATCGCGTTGCCGGCGGTAACGTGGCTGCTTCCGGCGCTGGAAATCCAACTGCAGCAGCCCCCGACGGCAGAAAATGCGGTCGAAATAGCTGACGTCACTACGGCACCCGCGACGACGACCGAGCGGACCTTGGCGACAGACATCCCGCTCGATATGCACGATGCCCAGGGCGACAACAACTTGGCCGACACAAGAGCCAAGCAACTCTTGCCCTCGATTCCCAGCAAACAGCCGGCAGTGGATGCG
>CAZISU010001092.1:0-2646 GCA_964541935.1 uncultured Planctomycetaceae bacterium
CGGCGGTTAAGCGTCATGGGTAGCAGCGGGTAGAGGACAGATTACAGGCTACCTTGTTGCGCCATAAATTTAGACACGTCACAGCCGAGGGCGGCTGTGCTACCAAATAGATAGGAGTATTCAAATGACAGATTCTTCCAACCCTGAGAAGAAGATTATTATCGACGAGGATTGGAAAGAGCACGCTCAGCAGGAAAAAGAAGAGCTTGCTAAAAAACAAAAGGAAGCCGCAGACGCAAAGTGCGAGACTGCGGGCGAAGGCGAGACCACGACCGCAGACGCGAGTGAGTCCCCAGCGGGCTCCGCGGGCTCTGCGGGCGAGATGCAATGGCCTGAACCGTCGTTGCCGCTGTTGGTGACCACGCTGGCCACGCAGGCCATGGTGGTTTTGGGGCTGATCCCGCACCCCACGTCGGGAAAATCCGAACCGGATATAGGCCAGGCGAAACACTTCATCGGCACCGTCGAGTTGCTTGTGGAGAAGACCGAGGGCAACCGCACGAAGGAAGAGTCGGAGATGATCGACGAGGTGCTTCATCAATTGCGGATGGGGTTCGTTGCGGTGAGCAAGGGGTGATATATGAAAAGCGGGTGCATGCACGTGGGTACTTCGGGCTGGACCTACGACGATTGGTCCGGGCCGTTTTATCCGCCCGCGGTGAAGGGCACGGATCGTCTGGGGTTCTATGCCCGGCGGTTCGATACGGTCGAGGTCAATGCTAGTTTCTATCGCACGCCCAGTGGGCCGATGATCGACGCCTGCAGCCACATCTATCAGGGCGTGAGCTATACGCCTTTTTCAACAACGATTACGCAGCGAAGAACGCGGCCGTTTTTCGACAATTGCTGGGCTCGGATGCTTGACGCGAGCGGATGGGGTTGATTACATTTGAGCTATGGGATATTGGGGATTTTTTAACAGCCGTGGGCGGCTATTCTACATTTGCAACACGCCTTGATGGAGAGGATGACAATGGACCAATCGACAACTCAACATTCATCGGTCAGCAGGCGGGGTTTTATGGCGGCGGGTGCTGCTACGGTGGCCGGGGCGGCTACCATTGGTGCGCGAGTCGAAGCGGCCGAGAAGGACGCAATTGTCGAGCCGCCGCAGGGTAAGCAGATTTTGCTTTCTTGTAAATTGGGCATGATCGCCAAACAGGACGGTGGCAAAAAACTTTCGCTGGTCGAACGTCTGAGTCTGGCAGGCAAGGCGGGGTTCGATGGAGTGGATTTCGATCAGGCCGGCGCGTACACGCCCCAGCAAGTCCGCGACGCGGTGAGCGAGTCGGGTGTGTTTGTGCATAACGCCATCAACCACGCACATTGGGGTGATCGGCTCACCAGTCCCGATGAGAAGGTGCGTGCAAAAGGACGCGCCAACATCGAACACTGCATGAGGGTATCGCACGCGGCCGGCGGTTGTGGCGTCTTGATCGTGGTGGGGCACGCCAAAGACGGCTCGGCGGACGAGGTCGACCGGCGTTGCCAAGCAGAGATCAACAAACTACTGCCCTTGGCGGCGGCACTGGGTCAGCCGATTCTGGTCGAAAACGTTTGGAACCAGATGCACTACAAACACTCCGACCCGCCGGAGCAGACAGCCCGCGAGTTCATCGAGTTCGTCGACAGCTTCAACAGCCCTTGGGTGGGCATGTATTACGATATCGGCAACCACTGGAAATACGGGCAGCCCGGCGATTGGATTCGAGCCTTTGGGCGGCGCTGCGTGAAGCTCGATGTGAAGGGCTTCAGCCGGGCTAAGGATAAATTTACGGAGATCGGCGCGGGTGACCTGCCCTGGGACGAGGTTCGCAAGGCACTAGCTGATATCGGTTTCACCGGCTGGGCCACGGCCGAGGTTGGCGGCGGCGGACTAGAGCGGCTTAGCAAAGTGTGCGGACAGATGAAGAAGGCCTTGTACAATTAGGAATTGAACGATGATTATCGAGCCCTGGATACGCGATAACGTTTGCCTTAACGCCCATCCGCAAGGGTGTTTTGAGCAGGTCAAGGATCAGATCGCCCACGTTACGGCTCGCGAGAAAATCGCCGGTCCGCGGCGGGTGCTGGTTATCGGTGCTTCGAACGGCTATGGTCTGGCGGCTCGTATCGCCTCGACTTTCGCCACCGGCGCGGCTACCGTGGGCGTGGCCTACGAACGTGCGGCCAAGGAGAAACGCACGGCCTCGGCCGGTTGGTACAACAACGAGGCCTTCTGCGCTTTGGCTCGCGAGCAAGGTCACCAAGCCTGGGATATCAACGGCGACGCCTTCTCGGCCGAGATCAAAGATGAGACGCTGGAGACGGTGCGCGAGAACCTGGGTAAAGTCGATCTGATGGTCTATAGTATAGCGGCTCCGCGACGCTTGGACCCCTGGACGGGCGAGCTGTATTCTTCGGTGATTAAGCCCATCGAAAACGCCTACACGGCCAAGACCGTGGATTTCCTGAGCGGCGAGGTTCGCACCGAAACCAGCCAGCCGGCCACGCCGGAAGAAGTCGACCAGACTATCCGCGTGATGGGCGGCGAGGATTGGAGCCTGTGGGTTGAAGAACTAGTGGCCGCGGGCATGGTTGCCGAGGGGTTCCAGACGGTTGCTTTTTCATACGTGGGG
This sequence comes from uncultured Planctomycetaceae bacterium, assembly GCA_964541935.1. GTDB lineage: Bacteria > Planctomycetota > Planctomycetia > Pirellulales > Thermoguttaceae > JAFGTN01. Next base: position 2,619 of record CAZISU010001092.1, read on the forward strand.
CCGGAAATCACCAGGCCGATTTACCGCG
>CAZISU010001093.1:0-2640 GCA_964541935.1 uncultured Planctomycetaceae bacterium
GGCCCTTGCCACCAAAACTTACCAACGAGATATCCTGCGGAATCCGCAGGCCCTTTTGCGTGAGAATGAGGTAGGCCAACTCGGCGTCGGAGTCGAATGTCAACATCAGGGCCGTGGGCCGATTCGGCTGGGCCAATACTCGATCCAGTATTGCCGACATTTCGCGTTCGCGGTTCTCGCGATCGTACTGGTATTTGTCTTCCGTACCGAAGACGATGGATTTTACCGTTCCGCCGGCCGGGTGAACGATGTCGCGCAGTCCGTCGGTGTAGTCGCGTGTTGATTGCGAATTCCATCCGGAAGATAGAACTGCAATGTTTCGATGGCCGTGTTCGACAATGGCTCGGCCCGCGATATTTGTTACCTGTCGGAAGGGGAGGGCGATCAGCGGGGTTCGCGCGCCCTCGATGCGTCGGTGACAACAGACCACGGGAATGTCGTGTTTTTGCAGAAGTCGAATATTATGCGGAGGACTGTGGTCGAGACATGGAACGATGGCCACGCCCGCGACCCGCTTCTTTAGCAACTGTAGAATAATGCTTTCCTGGCGGGCCGAGTTGTCTTGCGAATTACTCAAAAGAACCTGGCAGTGCATTTTTTCGGCCGCCTGTTCGAGGCCCTGAAAAAGCGCCGGGTACGGTTCCGTTTCGGTCTCGTTGACGACCAGTCCCAACGCATCGAGGCGGCGAGGAAGACGCTGCTGGGCATCTTGCCGAATGAAGGTGCCTTTTCCGCGAATGCAGCGAATAATGCCCTCCTCGTCAAGTTCTACCAACGCACGTCGAATAGTGTTTGGGGCAATGCCGTGCATAGCGGACATTTCGATGACGGTCGGCAGAAAGTCGCCTGGCTGGAGATGCCCGCAGCGGAGGTTGCCGATAATCTGACGCTTGAATTTTCGATATTTGAGAATTGCCGACTTTTGCTTCGAGCGGGTGGCGGTAGGCCCGTCGGGCGAAATAATGTTATCGATGACAGAAGCGTTATTGATGACAGAAGATTCGTGTGGGCGATTTGGTAATTGGCTGGGGCTGCTCATAAGCGTCGTTAATTTTAGATAGTCTGGCTTTCATGTGTTCTATCTAAAAATGACTTTGATTACAAGCAAAAACGCATGATAGGGTGCGGATGTCTAGCGAGAGCAATAAAAAGCCTTTAAAAATAGGGTGCAAATTGCAGTGTGGTGGTGTGATGTACTGCGGATTTACTATATCTGATTTTAGCCATTAAATAGCAGCCCTTTGAAAAGGGCGACTTGTGAAGGGTGGCCGGTGGCATCGCAGTTCGCTCACTTCTTCTGTTGGAGCGGCTTAATGAAGATGTTGCGATACCAGACCGGGTCACCATGATCCTGGAGGAGCAGAAAGCCCTCGCGGGGCATGTTTTTCATGGGCTTGTGGTACTTGTTGGGCGATCCGTCGGGGTTTTTGCCGGCCTCGGGCCAGTCGTTGAGGTCGATGTCGATGATCTTCTTGTCGTTCATGATCACCGCGATGCGGCTGCCGCGAGCGACAATAGTTACCCTGTTCCACTGACCGGCAGGTTTTGCCGCGTTTACCGAGGGCGCGACCATGTCGTAAATGGCTCCGCAGTCGTGCTTGTCAGGCACGGCTTTTCCGTGGCTGTCGAAAACCTGCAATTCCAGCAGCCCATCCCACCAATATGCCTTGCCTGATGCCGGTTGGGGGGTGTGCCGGAAGATTATGCCGCTATTTGACTTGGGGGCGAGTTTGAATTCCAGGTCGAGGATGAAATCGCCATATTTATCAATTGAGGTCAAAAATCCCCCTCCACGTCGGGCTATGGTGCCGTTTTCTACGGCCCAGCTCCCCTCGGGGGATGCCCAAGCGGTGAGATCCTTGCCGCCCGATAGCGATTTCCAGCCGGCTTTCTGGTCAATTTTGGGGTGTGCCGCCTGGGATTCATTCGCTTGGGCGAGAGTTAGAACTAATGTGAAGGCGGCTGCGTAAATAAACAGGGAGCGATTAAATAAAGAGATCATGGAAAGAGTTCCTTGTAACGAATGTGAGGTTCGGGGCGGATTTTCGACTGCGGAAAAGTTTACCGGCAGGCATTTATAGTCCCGATCAGATTTGACGTATAGTACATACTTAGGATGACAGTGGAGAGGTGTTTGGAGATGAAATCGGATGTCGGTTTTTGGTCTTCTGGGGGTCGAGATTTGCAGGCTGGAAGTGTCGTTTGACGTTTTGAAGGGTGCTAAGGGGAGGAAATTCAAAAACATTTTTTGTTCTCAAACCCCTTAAAAACCAGTGTTTGCGAGGGTTTCTGAAAATAGTTTGGCAAATATCGTCCAGCCACTGTTGACGATTGCCGAAAATCCACCTAGAATCACTTTCTTCAGTGGTGAGCAAAACACTTCGGTGTGACGCCCGCCACAACGATCTTTGACAATTTGGTAGTTAGTTCAATTTCTGTTTCGGTCATTGTAGACTGATTAAAAAGTTGGAGGTCGGCCCTTGACCGGGGTCGGTCGCCAATAGGGATGAATCTTTTTTTAGGTTAGCCATCTGTGCAAGTCATTGGCTTGTGCGGTAAGCATACAAATTGAAGGGTTTGATCCTGGCTCAGAATGAACGTTGGCGGCGTGGATTAGGCATGCAAGTCGAGCGAGAAGCT
>CAZISU010001094.1:0-2626 GCA_964541935.1 uncultured Planctomycetaceae bacterium
CGGCACACCTTGTCCACGCAACTGTCGGATGTACGAAACTAACAGCATGTCGTCCAAGACCGCTACACCGGAAAGGGCCACAAAGCCCACGGCTGCAGAGATCGAGAACGGCATGTCGCGAATCCAGAGGGCGAATATGCCGCCGACCCAGGCAAAAGGGACACCGGTGAACACCCGTACCGCGTCGACCACGTTCTGGTATGTCATGTAAAGCAGTCCGAAAATTAGCACGAGTGCCAGTGGCACAACGATCAAGAGACGTTGTTGCGCCCTTTCCAGGTTCTCGAACTGCCCACCCCACTCGATGCGATATCGTCCCAGTGGCAGTGTCACCTGGGTTGCCACCTTCTCCTGGGCCTCGGCGACAAAACTGCCCATGTCGCGTCCGCGGACGTTTGCTGAGACGGTAATCCGCCGCTGATACCACTCGCGTTTGATTGTCGATGGTCCCTCCACGGTCTCAATTGTTGCCAGCCGGACCAAGGGGATGCGCTCGCCGGATGGTGTCGTCACGAGGATGGCCCCGATCGTCTCGGGATCGGTACGAAAAGCCTCCGGGAGGCGGGCAATCAACGGGAACCGCAGTTGCCCTTCGTACACCTCGCCCAGTGGCTTGCTCCCTAGTGATTCCACTAGATCTAGTACCGTGTTGGCCGGGATGCCGTAGCGGGCGATTTCGTCCTGGTTGATTCGGATTTGCAGCACGGGCTGTCCGGTAACCTGCTCGGTGCTTACGTCAGCGGCACCCGGAATGGACTTGAGAATGCGCTCTATCTCGGCGGCCTTAGGAACGAGCACATCGAAGTCGTCACCGTAGAGGATCGCCGCTACGTCGGACCGCACACCGGAGATCATCTCGTTCATCCGCATCTCGATGGGCTGCGTCATCGCAATCCGCTGGCCCGGCAGGTCTCGGAGTTCTTTCTGAATCAACTCCGTCAATTCGTCTTGAGTCTTCGCACGTTTCCACTTCTCACGGGGTTTCAAGGTGATAAAGATGTCCGACAGTTCCACGCCCATCGGATCGGTAGCAACTTCGGCGGTGCCGATGCGGCTCCAGACGTACTGAATTTCGTCGGGAAAGCCCTTCAATAGGGCCTTTTCCATCTGGGTGTTGTAGCGTATCGATTCTTCCAGATCAACGCCGGCCAAACGCACTATGTTGACTACCAACGCCCCCTCGGACAGCTTGGGCACGAACTCCGATCCGAGATTCGGGGCAATCATTCCGAAGGCCACGACCAGCAGGCAAATGGCTAAGCCGATCACAGCCAACTTGTGGTGCATGGTAAATCGGAGTACCGGGGCGTAGAGCCGCTTGATGACACGGATCACCAAGGGCTCTCGCTCCTCGATCCGCTTGGGCAGAAAGAAGCTGGCCAACACGGGCATCAAGGTTAGCGACAGGACCATCGAACCGGCCAAGGCGAAAATAACCGTCAGGGCCATCGGACGAAAGAGCTTCCCTTCGACTCCCTCCAGTGCCAAAATCGGCAGGTAAACGATCATGATGATCAGCTCGCCATACATCGTCGGCTTGCGAACTTCAATGGCCGCATCGCGAATGATATCCAGTCGGCTTTTGCCGGCCTGAGCACCTTTGCCGAGGTGCCGGACGCAGTTCTCCACCATCACCACCGAGCTATCAACGATCAGGCCAAAGTCGATGGCCCCCAAGCTCAATAGACTTGCGGCGATACCGAACTGCAGCATCCCCGAGAAGGCGAAGAGCATCGAGAGTGGGATTGCCAAGGCCACGATAAGACCAGCGCGGAGGTTACCGAGGAATATAAAGAGAACCGCAATGACGAGCAAGCCGCCCTCGAACAGATTCTTGCGGACCGTGTCAATCACTTGGTCTACTAGTTCGGTTCGATCGTAGACCGTGCGGATGGTGACGCCGTGTGGCAGCGTGTCCTTGATCTCTTCGAGCTTGTTCTTCAAGGCCCAAGTGACTTCGTGGCTATTCTCGCCCATGAGCATGAAGCCCAGACCGAGCACAGCTTCTCCCTGGCCATCGGCCGTTACCGCACCGAGACGAATCTCATGGCCGATCTGCACATCGGCTACATCGCGAACACGGATTGGCGAGCCGTCCTTTGCCGTAATAACAATGTTCCCGATCTGCTCGACGTTGACGGTGCGACCCTGGCCGTGGACCAGAAGCATGCGCGCGCCGATGCTTATGCTGCCCCCCCCGACGTTACGGTTGTTCTTCTCGACGGCTTCCACGACCTCCTCAAAGGTCAGGCCGTGCTTGATCAGCCGATCGGGGTCAATGCGGGCTTGGTATTGCTTTTCGTAACCGCCCCAGCTATTGACTTCCGCTACGCCCGGGACGGACCGGAGTTGAGGCTTGACCACCCAGTCGTGGATGGTCCGTAACTCCGTGAGCTTGTCGGTCCGTTCCTTATCAGGAGCTTTTGAGAAGTCGTAACCTTCGTAAGTGAGGACATAGTGAAACACCTCGCCCAGACCCGTGGAGACGGGCCCCATCTGCGGACGCTCGATCCCTTCGGGCAGTTCGATGGTACTCAGTCTCTCGTTGACTAACTGCCGGGCGAAGTAGATGTCTGTACTACTAACCTCAAAGATCGTTAAGTTTTTGACAAAGTTATTAAGCGGC
>CAZISU010001095.1:0-2624 GCA_964541935.1 uncultured Planctomycetaceae bacterium
GCGCAAAAAAAGACCCGCTGGCTAGTTCTCCAGCGGGGATTTAGCTCCCCGACGAGGACTCGAACCTCGGACAAAGCGGTTAACAGCCGCTCGCTCTACCAACTGAGCTATCGGGGAAAATTGTTGAGTCTTAAATGATAACTTCATTTCTTTGCGGAGGCAAGACGGGGTTGCGAAAATGATTAGGGGGTGGTGCCTGAGGCTGCCTTGGAGTGGGGTTTAGGGGAGCGTTGCTTGCTTTGTGGGCGGCGGTGGGGGTGGTTTCCGGGCTTTAGTGGGCGAAATTTGGGGAAATTGTGGTTCATGTGGATTTGTTGGAGCTGCTGTTGCATTTCTTCGGCGGGGAGGCTTAGCAGTTCATCTTGGCGTTTGAGGGGCAGATTTTGGAAACGGGCGGCTAGTTCTTCGTTGGAAATGCCGGAGGGGTGCATAAATCGGCGACGGTTGAAGCGGGAGCGGAAATGGCGTTTTAGGCGGTCGACGATGGTTTTCCACTGTTCTGGCGAGGTTTTTTTCAGGAGAGCTTGGCGGGTTGGTGCGGAGAGGTGGCTGCGGAGATCGGCCAGGTCTTGATCGGTTAGGGGGTTATTGGGGTCCTTGCCCGACTTTTTTGTCATGTCGCCCATCCACCTGATGAGTTGCCGACGTTGGTCGTTGGCTTCGGGTTTGGATAAACGTTTTTGCTGTTGGGCTGTAAGGTGGTCGGCTTTCGCTTTGAGCCATTTTTTTAGGCCTTCTGCGTCTTCGGACTGTCGTTTGAGTTCTTTGATTTTGGTAATACGTTGTTTTACTGGTAATTCCAACAATTCCAGGCGTTGGTAGACGGGCAGGGTTCTGCACCACTGGTAATATCGGTGCATGACCTCTTTGAGCTCTTGGGCGTGTTCGTTTTGGGAGATTTGGCGTTCGAGTTGCCTGATGTTTTCGCGTTGTTCGGGGGGGATCGCTTCGAAACGCTCCCAGAGGCGTTGGAGATGTAATTTTTGCGATGGTGTCATTTTTTCTACAGACTGGCGGCGGGTGTCGAGATTTGGGTGGTCGGATCCGCCGGTGAGCAGCAGGCAGCAAGTTGCCAGGACGAGAGGCAGTGTGAAGCGCGGGTAGGCACTGGCTGACGGGCAGGCAGTGTGTACCAGAACTCGGACAGTCGACTTTTTGGAGGGGCCGTTATTCATTGGGCTGGTCCTCCGAAAACAGTTCAGATTTGTGCAGTTCTTGGAGGAACACAAGGTTGTCGATTTGTCGGTATTCGTCTAGCCGCTGGACAACCGGGAGGTCTTCGAGCAATTTGCGGTTGGGATCGGGGCGGAAGAGTGCGACGCCGATAAAGCCAATTGAGCAGGCGATAAACAGGATTGTTGCAAGCGTGCCGTAGCGACGCAGGCGTTCTTTGGGGCGTGTTGCTCGTGATTGGGCGATGTCGTCTTGGGCAGCCAGGGCGACCATTTCCAGGGTGGATTCGGTGAAGTCGGTTTTTGCTTGCGGAGTTTGGAGTTGGTCGAGCATGGCCCAGGCGCCGGAGTGCGTTTCCAGCCGGTGGCGGAGATCGGGGTCGGATTGCAGATGCTGCTCTATCCGTTCGGCGGTCTGCTGGTCGAGCTCGCCATCGAGGTAGGCCACAAGCAGTTCTTCACTTATGTGCTCGCGATCGGCAGGTTCGGTGTTTTGCGGTTTTTCCGGCATTTTTCTGACACTCGGCGTCGTCTTTGTTATTGCTTGGGGCGTGTGCCGTGATTGAGATAGGGTTCGAGTACCTCGCGGAGGTTTCCTCTGGCGCGGAATAGCAGGGACTTTACGGCCTGAGGCGACATTTCCATGACTTCGGCGATTTCGTCGTAGCCCATGCCTTCGAACTTGCTGAGGAGGACGGCCATGCGCTGGCGGGAGCCGAGGGTTTCGACGGCGAGGCGAACGATTTCGCGGGTTTCGATGCTGGCGATTTGTCGCGAGGGGGTCTGGCCGCTGGCTGCCACCGCGATGGCTTCGAGGGGGTTGGCGCCGAGGGGGCCGCTGGCTCGGGCGTCGAGTTTTACTTCGTGGCGGCGGGCGAGGGTTTTGATGGCATTGGCGGCAACGTTGTTGGCGATGGTAAAGAGCCAGGTAGAGAATTTGGCGCCGGGTCGATATGTTTTCCGGGCTCGATAAACGCGGAGGAAGACCTCTTGCACGAGATCTTCGGCCAGGTCGCGGCTGCCGACCATGTGGGCGATGACGTTTAAGAGGCGAGTCTGATAGCGCATCATGAGATCTTCGAATGCCGACGCGTTTCCCTCGCCGACTTCGAGCATGAGTCGCACGTCGGGGTCGCCGAGCGCGCGTCGTCGCACTGTAGATTCACCAACAGCCACAAGCAGTCTCGCTGATTATTGCGTTTCCTATTCACTTAGTTTAAGTCAGATGGCGGGCGGCTGGAATGAGGTTTTTTGTGTTGGTTGGAATTTGGGTGTGCTTGTGGGGACGTTGGTGCCAATGGTAGGGAATTTTGGCACGTTCTGAGTGGGCTGTTTTTGGTTTTTTGGGTTTTGGATTGTTGGGAACGGACATGGATGGTGGTGAGTGGTGGCCATAAGTTGCCTTGAGATTTGGGGTTATGGCGATTAGAATCTGTTTGAAAGTGCGTTGTA
>CAZISU010001096.1:0-2621 GCA_964541935.1 uncultured Planctomycetaceae bacterium
GCCAGGACAACGGTCGGACCTGGGATCTGGACCACAAGTACATACTGGCCTCGTATAATTCCAGTATGAAGGGCCACCGAGAAAACTGGGGCTCGCCCCAATCAACCTCAAACGTACTCCTGCCCGACGGCAGCCTGCTGACCGTCTTCGGCACGGGCGTTCGCAATCGCCCCGCCCAAACTCTCTGGAAAATGGATGTAGCCCTGGTCAAATGGCGCCCCAGCAGCAAGCCCATCAACTCCCAAGACACGCTTCGCAAAGCACCCTACAAGTCCGATCTGCGCAACAAGTTCGATCTCGATTCGGTGAAGTAGGGCGATTGGCGATAGAAGAACTGCGGTTGGTCTTCCAGCACGATAATCGGCTGCAGGATGTCCTTGATTGTTCTGTGAAATCTTTCGACTACAGCGATCGAACCGTGACGCCCGACCGCGCCAACACATGCTATAAAAGATGGTAACCCCCCGGCAATTGGCAACACTGCCCATGTTTAACGCAAAAAGGACTCGCAGCATAATAGCCACAAGTCCTTTTCTATCAACAAGTACCGGAGGTGGGACTTGAACCCACACGAGCGTTAAGCTCACTGGATTTTGAATCCAGCGCGTCTGCCATTCCGCCACTCCGGCGTGTGTTTCGCGAGAATGTATCGTGACATACATCCTTTCTGGGATTTTAGCAGGCAATTCGGCTCGCGGATAGGTGGGCTGTCGGGCCATCTGTCAGGATAATTGCTAAAGAGCGTAAAAGCGTAGCTTTTTCCTATCTTACCCGATTTGACCCCTTGACCAATTCCGCTTATTCGCCAATGATGACAAATATAAACAGTGCTTCATTCATTTGATGTGTGAAGCCAACAAGAGGCAGGCTATCGGGGGGCAGGCAGTTCTGCTGGCTCGCCATAGTGTCGAGCCAAAGGGTGAGGGTGAGTAAGCTAATTGATCGTCAAACGCCCGTCGGGCGTCCCTTCACCTATTGAAATAGCCATGGAGTAAAACTGGGTTCCATTCTTCGAACCATCGCTCTGGCCTCTCTAAATATGTGCATGGCGACGCTTTTTGACCACCTTGATGAAAAAAGACAACGCCCGCTTGCCGTAATAGCGGGAAATTGAGAAAGCAAAAATTTCGTAACTGACTTAACAGCATAGATTTACGCCACGGCTCCCGCTAATTGGGAGCAGAATGGCATCACACCTGCATTAACTAGCGAAACATGGGTTGCACCGCCCGTACCAACAGCTTCTTCATTATCCCGCAATGCCCCACGAGGAACGCACCGTGACGAAGGCCAATCGTAAGTCCGCCCGCACCGCCCGCAACGCCCGCCAAACGCCTGCTGCTGGAACAAAAAACACCAGGAACAACGACAACACGAAATTGGCGCAAGGCGCGCTGAAGCAGGCGCCGGAATCCAATACGGCTTTACTGGATGCCGACATTCTGGAAGACGGCATCGAGGAGAGCCCCGAGGAAATCGAAGCCGTCGAGGCTGGAGCCGTAGCGGAGCGTGCCCACATTGACGATCCGGTTCGCATTTACCTGATGCAAATGGGCGAGATTCCGCTGCTCAATCGCCAGGAAGAGTTGGTGGCTGCACGGCGGATCGAGAAGGGCCGCTTGCAGTTCCGCCACAGCACGCTTGCCACCGATTACGTTTTGCAAGCGTCGATCGAATTGCTGGAAATGGTGCGCGACCGTAAGCTGCGTTTGGATCGGACTATCGAGGTTTCGGTAACCAACATCCGGCAGAAGAAGCGGATCATTCAATTGTTGGAGCCGAATCTTCACACGTTGCGACATCTCTTGCTCGAAAACCGCAAGGACTTCCGCGTGGTGATGTCGATAAGCTGCACGGCCGCCGAGCGGCGTAACGCCTGGTGCCGCATGGTGCGACGACGCAACAAGGCGGTACGGCTGATCGAGGAGTTCGGCCTGCGTTCGCAACGTTTGCAGCCCATCTTGGAGAAACTGCGACAGATTTCCGACCGCATGGATTGCCTCTCCACGCAATTGGCCGACGCCAAGCGTCACGGCTTCGACGAAGGCCACGTCCGCGATATCCGCAAAGAGTTGCGTTATCTGATGCGGATCACGCTGGAAAGCCCCACCACGCTGCGAAACCGCACCGAGCAAAACCGTCGTCTGCAGAAGCAGTACGAGGCTGCCCGACGCGGGCTATCGGCCGGCAACCTGCGACTGGTGGTCTCGATCGCCAAGCGTTACCGAAATCGCGGCCTGAGTTTCCTGGACCTGATCCAAGAAGGTAACACGGGCTTGATGCGAGCGGTGGAAAAGTTCGAGCACCGACGCGGTTACAAGTTTTCGACCTATGCCACATGGTGGATTCGCCAGGCTATCACCCGTGCGATTGCCGACCAGAGCCGCACGATCCGCGTGCCGGTTCACATGATCGAGACCATGAGCAAGGTCCGTACGGTCACGCGGGAACTGTTGCAACTCAACGGCCGCGAGCCCACGCCCGAAGAAGCCGCGCAGGCGGCCGGCGTTACGGTGGAAGAAGCCGCTTGTGCCCTGCAGATGAGCCGTCAGCCGCTCTCGCTAGACCAGCCGGTGGGCACAAGCGGCTTCTACCACCGTAACGCCGGCCGCCTGCGCGGC
>CAZISU010001097.1:0-2618 GCA_964541935.1 uncultured Planctomycetaceae bacterium
GATGGCACTTTCTTTTGCCGCCTTCGAGGTATACGGCTGCGTGTGCTTGGGTGTTCGGTTGGGGTTTGCGGCTTGCGACTGGGCAGCGACGCCGCTCGCGGCTGTGACGAGCACGGCCCACAAGAACACGACGGAATTCGATCTGGCGCGGAAGCGCGCAGAGCCAAACGTTGCCCCGTCCGATTTCACTCGTGTCATGGTTCCCCCCTGTGACACACGTGACCAGCCCCCACATGCCGGTGGAAATGAGGGGCGTTTCTATATAACTCTACCTGTATTACTGGTTACTCGGTTTTTAGGGGATAGTCTGGTCAGTTAAAATTTTTTGTGTAGCCCGTCTGGTGGTGGGGGAATCATCTAACATGGCCACGCAGGCGTGGACCATGACACCCAGGAGATATGCGGCACCCAGGAAAAAGACGGTCCTTTAGTGGACATTTTGCAGGAGTGGGAGTTTTACGGAAATCCGCGTGCCCTTGTTGATGGTGGAATGCACAGTTGCCTGGCCACCGAGCAGGCGTACTCTTTCGCGGATACCACGCAGTCCGTAGCGTTCGTGCGGAACTTTTTGCGGATCGAAGCCGATGCCCCAGTCTTCGACTGAGAGCCGGATTTGTTGATTTTCTTCGTTAAGATCGACGTGAATATCGTCGGTTTGGCTGTGACGGCAGGCGTTTGTTAGTGTTTCCTGAACGATACGGAAGAGGGCCGTTTCCAGTGGCGGAGCGAGCCGCTCGCAACTGAGATTGTGTTTGAAGGTGATTTCCGGTCCACAGTGTTGCTTTTGTTCACAGACGAGATAATCGATGGCGGCGATCACGCCCGACTCGTCGAGGATGGGCGGTCGCAATCCGCTGATGAGGCTGCGGGTTTCGTCGACACTTTGGGTAAGCAGATCCATTCCGGCGGCGAATGTCTCTTGCATGCGCTCTTGGTTATCTTCGGAGATCTGTCCCACGGCTTGGAATCGCAAGAGGGCTCCGGCCAATTTCTGTGCCAACCCGTCGTGGATTTCATAGGCCACGAGTTTTCGTTCGCGTTCTTGCAGATCGAGTAGTTCGCGGAGGAACTGTTTTTCGCGTCCGAGTTCCTGGTCGGCTTTTTGCCGTTCGAGCACATTGGCGAATAGTTCACCCACGATTTTCAGCAGGGCCACATGTTCGAGCGACCAGGTTTTCTCGACGGTCACCGAATCGAACCCCACAAATCCCACCAGGCGGTTTCGACTGGTCAAGGGCACGGCGATAAGCGATTTGGTGGCGTCCGAGGGCAGGTATTGCTTGCTGAAGTTATGCTTGGTATCGGTGTCGTTGACGCAGGGTATGTGTACGATTTCGAAGTTATGTTCGGCGCTGGGCCACCAGGGCAGATCGTCGAGCGGTATTTTCTGAAAGTGGTTGGGACTCGAATCGATTTCGGCGACGGACCATTCGTACGTGTTTTCGTAGGTTTCGTCGTCGGGCGAAAGTTGGAATACGTAACTTCTATCGGCGCCGACGAAGTCGCCGATTACCTCCAGGGCGTGTTGAATGCCCTTGTCGACATGGTCGGGCGCGAGGTTGATGAAGTGGGTCGAGAGCGCGGCTACCAGATTTTCGAATTCGCTACGATAACGGAGGGTGTCTTCCAGCAGCTTGCGTTCCTCGATCTCTTGCCGTAGTTGATTGTTTGTCCTGGCCAGCTCTTTGGTGCGGATGTTGATCTGTTCTTCGAGACTATCGCGGTGCCGGGCGAGTTCTTCTTCTGCCAACTTTCGTTTGGTTATGTCGCGTAGTATTCCGCGGATGCCGACGACTTTGTCGCCCGTTTCCATGACGGTCGTGCTGTATTCGACGACGTGCGGTTGGTTGTCTTTGTCGACCAGAACGGTTTCGGACGTGAGGCTGCCGGTCGTCAACAGCCGCTGGAAATCGGCACGGGTTTGTTCGGCATGGTCTTCTTGCACCAGGCTCGTAAAGTGCAAGTTAATGATTTCTTCGGGCCGGAAGCCGAGCAGAGTGGTGACGGCGCGGTTGGCGAAGGTGATGCGGCCTTCAACATCGAGAGTGAAAAGGACGTCGCGTTCTTGTTCTACCAGATATTGATATCGCTTGTTAGCGCCCGACGACTCGACCAGTTGTTGCCACTGTTGCATGGCGCGTTCGGCGATGCGTGGCATATCGGCGAACGTGGACGGAGACTTGACGATGTAGTCGATAGCCCCGGCTTTTATGGCCTCGACGGCGGTGACTTCGTCGCCGTAGCCGGTTATCACGATCGTGGCGAAGGGCGGCGAGTCTTCTCCGACCGGCAACAGTTCCATGCCTTTGCCGTCGTTGAGAAACAGATCCGTGATGAGCAGATCGGGTGGTGATTCGGCGAGTTTTTGGCGAGATTCCTTCAGGTTCGAAGCCGTGGAAAGCTGTACCGGCATCGAGCAAGAATCGAAGGCGCGACGCACGAGAAACACGTGGTCTTCTTCATCTTCTACCAACAGAATACGAATAGGTTTGTCGTACATCTGTGCCTGTTATTACTCCGTGATCCGCAAGGTTAGTTAAGCCGGAACCAGAGACGCCCCTGCCCCGAATGGCATTAACATTTCTGTAAGTTGATAGGTCACAAGCGTTAAGCGATGC
>CAZISU010001098.1:0-2617 GCA_964541935.1 uncultured Planctomycetaceae bacterium
GAAGCATTTCGCAATCTCCCCATGGGCGAACATCGCATTACCGTCAGCGGCAACCCAAGCGATGCGAGTCTGCTGGTACGATCCATCCCCGAAATTTTCAACTATCCACCTTGCAGCAACTCCTATGTCAAAGAAAACGGCAAATACGACTGGGACTTCATGAAGAAGCACATTCTCTATGCCGTGACCACTCTCAATGGCGGCTCGCTGCCGGGCGAGGCACTCGGCCAAGCCAAAGCCCGCGGACTCAAATGGCTGGCCAACTTCGGCGTCGCCCCCGTGGTCGATCCGGCCGATGTTCGCGATCGCATGCAAAAACACGCCGGCATGACGCAGCCGCAATACGACGGCTTTACCAGCGACGAACTTTTCTTCGGCCGCGGCACAATCGACAACTACACCAAAGCCTTGCGATTGCTACCCAACCCCGAAAACCGCCTGATCTACACCTGGATCGTCGGCAAACCCGGCATCCGCGCCCTGCACACCGACTTCATATCCGCCTCGCTCAATGCTTCCCACGGACGCGGGCGTCTCTTATACGAAGCCTATTGCCATCCGCAGCCCAACGAAAAAGCGGCCGCCGCCTATCTCGACAACATGATGGGCGAAAGCATGCGGCGTTTCAACGCGTTCTTCCCCGGCGCCGCCAATGGAACCGGTATCATTTTCGGAAACTTCAACCAGATTCCCATCATCACCCTCGAACACAACCCGGCGGTCGACTTCAAATATTACCTCGACATGCAAGTCAACCTGATCGCCAACAGCCCAGACTTCAAAAACCTGGCCGCCACGGGCTACTGGGGAACGTACTACGGCGACGAGGAACTGGTACGCTGGTCCTTCATGCTCATGCGTCACTACGCGGTCGAAGGCAACCGCGACATGCTCTCCACCCGCTATGGATTCAAGTACAACCCCGGCTTCTTAAGCAACTGCGACTTCGCGGACGGCACAAACGGCTGGGATTTACAGCCCGCTGCCAAAGGTTCCATTCGCACGCAAACCATCCCCAAGTTCGGCAAAAACAGCCAAGGCCGCTGGGGTGGCCGCAACGCGGGCGACACAGTTTGTGTCATGACCCGCAACCCCAACAAACCCAACCGCATCAGCCAAACCGTGCATGGCCTCGAAGCAGGAAAAGCATACTGCCTGCAGTTCGTTACCGCCGATCTCAAAGACGTCACCGACAAAAAATACAACCCACGCAAATACGGGATTGACGTGGAACTCAAAGGAGCTGAAATCCTATCCGACAAAGGCTACGTGCATATCGACAGACGCAAACAATACCCTCGCAAAGCCACCGGCAGCGTTGGTAAGATCAACCTCAACCGCGTCATCTTCCGTGCAAAATCCCCCATTCAAATCGTCGCCTTCAACGACAAAAATGCCAAACCGGGCGAAGAACTCATCATCAACTTCATCCAACTCAAACCATATCTGGAATGAGAAATGAATGTAAACGGCACGGCGATAATAATCCGCGGATTCTCGCCCTGGAATCGCTCGCGAGCCCGCTGAATGATGGTTTCCACGGCGAATTCATCCATTTTTTCAAGCATTCCCCAATGCACGTTGGAGCGGCTGTAGCTGTCGAGTATCGAACAGAGATAAACTCGCTGGGATATTGAGGCACTACTACCGTGACGCCGCTTGAGCGCTTTCATGCTTCATCTATCGCGTTTATCATGGATCATTTTTTTGTACAAGACATACAGATCACGCCCAAGGCCAGCAGGGCTAGCGTGGCGGGTTCGGGCACGCTTGCGTTTGCGGTGGTGTTCGGTTGCCAATTCGTGGCCAAGAGCGTGGCATCTGAGTCGTCGACTTTATGGTCGCCGTTGAAATCGCCGTCTTGCCACCCGGCGTTGGACGAAAGCCAATTAGATGCAAGGATTGAGACATCGGCAGCGTCTACCTGTCCGTCCATGTTGGCATCGCCGGCGATGGGCGAGATGCTTAGTATTAATCGCGGTGCCCGGCCCTCTCCGTCGGAGTGTACGAAATTGAGATCGGCCCAGTCACGCTCTCCACAATAGTAGTCGTCGCGGAGAACGATATCTTCGATAAAGGCTTTGAGCGAGAGCATTAGCGAGCCGTCGCCTTGGCGGATCGCTTCGAGTTGGGCTAGGTCGGCCGCGGCGGCCTGGTTGCTGTCGCAGTACATGCCCGTATCGCTGTCGGCGCCCAAAAAGTAGTGTCCCAGTCCTTGCAGAGCGGATTCGTTGAGGCTTGCGTAGTTGTCCCATGTGATGGAGGGAATTGATTCGGCGTCTATTACGAAAGCATGTTGCTCGAAGTCGGTTTTGTTGTGACGATCCGATCCTTCGATCGAGTAGAGTTGCAAGACGGCGTCGGTGATGGGCACGTCGATGCCCGACAGATCGAAAGCCAGCAGGCCATAGCGTTGTCCATAGTCGTCCGAGTAGTTTTCCGGCTTATTTGCCCAAACGGAGACAAGGTCGTTTTCGTAGAAGGCGTCGGAGTCCTTTTCGCGGACCCAGCCGTCGTCCGTGGCCACGAGGACGATATCTCCACCGTTGAGAATCAGTTGTGGCGGACGGGCCTGGCCCTCTGAGTCGCGGTATAATTCCAGGTCGGCCCATTCACG
>CAZISU010001099.1:0-2601 GCA_964541935.1 uncultured Planctomycetaceae bacterium
GCGGTTCTCCCTGAATTTCAGGGAAAGGGGATTGGAAAGACGATTATGGAGAACATCCTGGCCCGAATACCGCATTGCAACGTCATTTTGTATGCGTCTCCAGGAAAGGAAGGGTTCTACCAAATGCACAGATTCCGGAAGATGAAAACGGGCATGGCACTCTTCCAGAAAGACGAGACCATGAGACAACATGGATTTACAGAGTGAACTGTGGAAGGTCACCTCTTGTGACACTTAAAGCTTTTTATGTGCTAATTATTACCACGAGGACTAACGAATGAAGTTTCGCTTTAAGCCGATTCTGGTCGGTATGGTTGTTCTAAGTTGCGCGGGCATTTCACTGGCGGCCGACGTTACCACGTCCACGCTGCTGGACGAAATGATTTCTTTTGATCGACTTACCAAAATGCCGCAGCCGTTCTATCACACCTATCAGGTCTCGTCCTACGACCGGCGGGCCAATACCCCAGGCGGACCCGGTTGGTTTGAAAACAGCGATGGTTTCGGCAACGAACCGATCCCGGCCGTTTTGAAGGTCCTGAGAAAGGCCGATAAGTCCGGCGTGGGAACGTACCTGTTAGCCGAACAGAACGGCCCCGGAGCGATTGTGCGTTGCTGGACGGCCGCTCGACACCGCACCTGGTACGGATGTAACGGCACGATCCGCATGTATCTCGATGGTGCTGAAAAGCCGGTTTTTGACGGCTCGGCCAGAGATTTTCTCATCGACCTTTACTCGGGCATAGCCAAGCAGCACGGGATTAACCCCAAAGGTCTATCCAAGGGCTACACCCAGCGCGATTCCTGCTACTGCCCAATCGGGTTCGCCAAGAGCTGTCGCATCGAGTGGACCGGCAAGCTCGGCAGAACGCATTTCTACCATATCGAATTGCGTCGCTACGATAAGGACGCCGTGGTCGAAACTTTCCAGCCGAAACAGCTTGACACCTTGCGAGCGGAAATCAAAAAGGTCGGCGCGGTGCTGGCCGATCCGTCTACCCGCCCGCAGCCCAAGGGCCAGACGCTCGACATTGCCACAAAACTAGCCTCTTCACAATCGGCCCAACTGCTGGAAATAAAAGACCGTGCGGGCAAAGTTAACGAGCTACGCCTGAAGCTTTCGGCCAAGGACATGGATCTGGCCCTGCGTCAGACGGTTCTGAAGATCATTTTCGACGGTCATGCACGACCGCAAATCGAGTCCCCACTGGGCGACTTCTTTGGCGCCGCGCCGGGCATCAATCCCTACGACAGCATCCCCATGAAGGTCGAGCCCGACGGCACAATGACCTGTCGTTTTGCGATGCCCTTCGCCTCGAAAGTCGAAATATTGGTTACCAACCATAGCCCCGAGACTGTTGAAATAACGGGCCAAGCGGTCGTGGATGAATATAAATGGGACGCAGAACGCGACATGCATTTCATGGCCCACTGGCAGGTAAACCACAACATGCAAGTCAACGGCCGCCAAGGCTTTGACATACCCGTTCTAATGGCCCATGGAGCCGGACGTTTTGTGGGCTGCTCGGTGCACCTAATGAACACCAGCGGCGTACCAAGCTGCAACTGGTGGGGCGAAGGCGACGAGAAAATATTCGTCGATGATGACGGCAACACGCCCTCGTTTTTCGGGACCGGCACCGAAGACTATTTCAACTACTCCTGGTCCGAACCCAACTTGTTCATGCACGCCTATTTCGCGCAACCGCGTTGCGACGGGCCGGCCACGCGCGGCTTTATCGTCAACAACCGCTGGCAAATTCTCGACGATATCCCCTTCAAAAAACGTTGCGACTTCTTCATGGAAATGATCCATCACAACGTGGTCGACGGCATGAGCTACGCCAGGATCGCCTATCATTACGGCCGACCGGGAATCTACCGCGGCTCGATGCCAATATTCCGCGAGGATTTGCGGGTTATCAATCCGCCCAAGAACTGGAAGCCCTGGCCCACGTATCGCCAGCAAGGTGCCACATATTATCAGCTAGAAGACACCAAGGCCGCCGAGGGCCTGGCCGAAGAAGGTAGCTTGTGGGCGTGCGGAAAAATTGCCGCCTGGCGCCCCGAAAAAGTCGGCCAGTCGATCACCATGGAATTCGACGTGGCGAAAGCCGGCAACTACCGCATGAGCATCGTACTCGCCCGCTCGCCCGACTCGGGCAAGTGCGGCATATTGGTCAACGGCAAACCGATTAAACATCTATCCAACTTGGACCTCTACGAACCGTTCCACACGATGGAGCGAGCTTATAGCCTGGGCAGAGTGGTCTTGCCCCAAGGCAAAAACACACTCACAATCCTTAATCGCGAAAAAAACGAAAAGAGTAAAGGCTCTCTGATCGGTGGCGACTTTATTTGGATTCAACCCTGATGTTGAATCGCTGCACTCGGCTTTGAATGTAATTTTCATTAATCATACCAGATGGATCGCACACATGCGCACAATGAGATTTGGGCGGTATGATTACGCCTCTTTTATGAGCTTTTTCGCCTATGCTGCTGGTTCGGTAGTCTTGCCAGTGGCGCTGGTGTCACTGGCGGACGACTTGGGCTTTTCGCTTGACAAAGGGGGCATGGCCGCTGGGGGCGCGCTGCATT
>CAZISU010001100.1:0-2600 GCA_964541935.1 uncultured Planctomycetaceae bacterium
AAGAACTATAACCGAAAACAGTAATTCAGGAAACAATAGTTTTACGAGTTCTAAGCAACGCCGCAAGCTATCGGGCACGCCATATTTGGGGCATCTGTTGCGGGTGACGGGTATTGTGTTGGACTATGGCGCTAGCGAAGATGAAGCCGTGGCCGCGCTCTTGCACGATGCAGTTGAGGACCAGGGCGGAGCAACCGCGCGGGAAGAGATCCGACGCCGCTTCGGCGATGCGGTGGTAGAGATCGTCGATGGCTGTAGCGATACGGACGAGTCGCCCAAGCCGCCCTGGCAGGCCCGCAAAGATGCTTATCT
Organism: uncultured Planctomycetaceae bacterium; assembly: GCA_964541935.1. Classification (GTDB taxonomy): domain Bacteria; phylum Planctomycetota; class Planctomycetia; order Pirellulales; family Thermoguttaceae; genus JAFGTN01. The sequence continues at coordinate 313 of CAZISU010001100.1, forward strand.
GGCGCATCTGGAAACGGCCGGGCCGTCGGTGCGTCTGGTTTCGGCCGCCGATAAACTCGACAACGTCCGCTCGCTAACGGCCTCCTATCGAAAAGAAGGCGAGTCGATCTGGCGTCAATTCGGCGGCAAGCGTGAAGGCACGCTCTGGTACTATCGCAGCGTGGTCGAGCGGCTGAAGATGCACGATCCTTGCCCGCTGGTGGATGAGTTGGAACGAGCGGTGGCGGGGTTGGAGGGGGTTTTGGAATGAGCGGTTACGAAGAACATGACCGAAATGATTCGAGTCCTGCGGAACAGTCTCGGAAGGCAAATAGTCAGATAGAAGCCGAGATCCTAAAAGGGCTCTGCAGCGGTGATCCTTCGGCTATGACCGAAGAGGATTGGCAGGCCGTCCAACAAGAAGTTCGCCAACGTCATGCCTGCGGCCGCAAGCGGCTCGGCTAACCAGATCTTCGACATTCATGCATTCTTAATTCTTTCCTCATTCGAGCTTCTTCATTCCACATTTTCCGCCCTTCTCCTCTCTACTCTCAAAAACGCCTTGAAATTGTGCCACCGCTTGTTCTATGATATTGCTCATCGTTAGCAACAATTAGGGTATCGGTCGAGCCTGGCTGGGAAAACAGGTATCAAAAGAGCCCGTCACCGGATTATTTCCGGCGGCGGGCTCTTTTTTTATTGATGGCTTGGCGGATCGGTTTTCGTTTGAGTGGCTTTTTGGAGAGGAGCGCTGCAATGCTTGCACCGTCGATGGTAGCGGAGATTCGTCGCCTGTTGGCCGAAGGCAATTTTAGCCAGCGCAAGATCGCTAAGCTGACGGGCATCAGTCGGGGCACGGTGGGGGCGATTGCCAATGGGAAACGGCCCGAGTACGAGCCGCGGGCGAAGGTCAATGACGAGTTCGAGCGCCCCAGCGGTCCGCCGCAGCGATGCACGACTTGTGGCGGCATGGTGTTTATGCCTTGCCGTTTGTGCGCGTTGCGAAAACGGTTGGCCGCCACGGGAAAGGGCCGCTGGCGCGACCCGCGTCCGGAGTTGCCGCTGGGGTTGGAATTGCGGGCCGAGCACCAACGGCGATACGAAGAGGTGCGTGCTTGGCGTGAGGAATCCGAACGGTTGGAACCCGAGCGGGTTGAATCGGACGAGGTGGATCTGGAGTTTGCGGGGGCAGAAGTCTGGTGAAAGAACTCATATTGAAGATACTGACAATCGCGTTTGTTTTGCCGTTGCTTTTCGTTGCGGTGGCCGAGGGTAATGCAGTCGGCGCTAATTGCGTGGGTGCCAATTGCGTGGGTGGAAGTTGCCAGGTGGGGCCGGCCGGAAATGCGTCCGCTCATGCTTCGTCCGTTGCGCGGGTGGTCAACCAAACGGCTCGTGGGCGGAACTTGGGGTCGGGCACGCTGGTCGAGTTGAATTGCGGCGGCCGTGACGATGCGGCTGCCGCTTACGTGTTGACCTGTGGACATTTGTTCGAGGATGTGGCGGGAGGGGCCGGGGCGGAAAAGGCGGGGCGGATTACGGTGGCTTTCCCCGACGGCAGCAATTTTGAGGCCCGTCTGCTGGGAGTCGACCGGCAGTGGGATCTGGCCGTATTGCAGATCGCCCGGCCGCGGGCCGTCGCGGTGACGATCGCGAGCGCCGCGCCGCGGCCGGGCCAGTGGTTAAGCAGTTGCGGGTACGGCAGCGACGGACGTTATTGGTGCAATCGCGGCCAGGCCAGAGGCTACGTGCGGGCCGAGGGCACATCCAGCTTCGAAACGCTGGAGCTGTCGGGCATGGCACGCCAGGGCGATTCGGGCGGGCCCGTATTCAACCAGCGTGGCGAGCTGGTGGCCGTGCTGTGGGGAACCAACGGGCGAATTGTGGGCGGGACGTATTGTGGGCGGATTAGGATTTTTTTGGCGCGCGTGTTCGGTGGATTGGCGGGAAATGTTCCGAGGACACAAAAGCCTAAGAATCCAAAACCGCAAATCCCCTTGCCCACGGTTCCCGGGGTGCAACGGCCGGTGGTTCCGGTTCGGCCTGGCGATGGGAACGAGCAAGGCGCGGCCGTAGGGCTGCTGCAGCGGCGTTTGGACGGCCTGGAAACGCGGTTGCGGGGAATGGATCTCAACGGCACAGAGTTTGGCGAAAAAGCACGGGCGGTCGCTGGCAATGTAGCGCGGGATGCGGCGCGGGATGTGGCCGGGCGGGTCGTCGAGGAATTCATGGCCCAGCATGGCGAGACGGCCGCAGCAGCTTGGCTGCCGGGATTGATGGCGGCCTTGGGCTGGACCGGTCCGCCGGCA
>CAZISU010001101.1:0-2597 GCA_964541935.1 uncultured Planctomycetaceae bacterium
ATGCCTGCCTCTGTTGGGGGCGCACTCGCCAACATCGCGGTGACTCTGATGGGGCGAGTACCTGTGAATCTGAACTTTACTGCATCAACCAATTCCGTTGCGTCCGCTATCGGGCAATGCAAGATCCGAACGGTGGTCACGTCGCGGCAATTTATGGAAAAGTTCCCCGGCTTTTCCCTGCCAGAAGGATCCCTCTTTCTGGAGGATCTGATCCCAAGCATTAGCCCGATGGCACGTTTGCGGGCTAGCGTTAAGGCGCTCTGCTATCCCCACAGATGGCTGGCAGATGGAAAGCGTGTCGCGCCTGATGATGTCGCCACGATCATCTTCTCTTCCGGCAGTACGGGGGATCCGAAAGGCGTGATGCTCAGTCACCACAATTTACTCTCAAATATCGAAGCCATTCAGCTCGTATTCAAGTTCGAGCCACAGGATCATTTTTGCGCCGTGCTTCCCTTCTTCCATTCATTCGGTCTCACGGCCACATTGTGGGCTCCTGTTATCTGCGGCTTCTCTGCGCACTACCATCCCAACCCGATGGATGGTGCTGTGATAGGCGATATGGTGCGTGAACAACGCTTGACGACAATGGTTGCCACTCCCACATTTCTGCTCGCCTACATTCGACGTTCAGGAAAGGATGACTTCAAGAGCCTGCGAGCCGTGTGTACCGGAGCCGAGAAACTCAAGGCACGTGTTGCAGATGCGTTCGAGACCAAGTTTGGCATACGTCCAATGGAGGGCTACGGGGCAACAGAGCTTGCGCCCGTGGGTGCGATGAGCGTGTCTAACATTGAGACGGGTGGCGTTTCTCAGGTTGGGGTGAAGCCGGAAAGTGTGGGGCATCCGGTGCCTGGGGTTGCTGCGCGCATTGTCGATCCTGATTCGCTCGAACCGCTTTTGGATGGGGTTGAAGGACTCTTGCAGATCAAGGGGCCGAACGTGATGCTTGGCTATCTCGGCCAACCGGGTAAGACGCGTGAGGTGTTGCGCGATGGCTGGTACAGCACGGGCGACATTGCACGCATCGACAGCGACGGATTTGTGTTTCTGTTGGACCGCCTTTCGCGCTACAGCAAAATTGGCGGTGAGATGGTTCCGCATATGGCTGTTGAGGATTGCTTGATTGATGGCTTGGGTGCGGTAGACCGCTGTGTCGTGGTTACAGCCGCGCCAGACGATCGAAAAGGGGAACAGCTTGTTGTGTGCTATACCGAAGCTGCGGGAACCCCGGAGCAGTTGTTCGATATCATCAAAGCGAGTGATCTCCCGAACTTGTGGAAACCAAAGAAGGATAACTTTGTGCGAATTGAGGAGATCCCTGCACTAGGCTCTGGAAAGCTGGATCTCAAGGCGATCCAGGAGATTGCTCGAACGTACTGCGAAATGCGTCCAGGCCCCGTCGAACGGGTCGTGTTCAAACTGAAGGAGGCGCTGTGAAGACTGTTGTTCGACTCTTTGTGCTAGCTGGGCTAGCGGTTTCCATCGGGGGTGGGTGCGCATCGACACAGATGAAAGGGACGCCCTTCTATACGGGAGAATATACGGTACGCCAGGGACCCGTTGAGGATCGCGTCAATCTGTGGCCATTGCTCTACTACCGTGAACCTGCTCTATCCATTTTGTGGCCGATCGGAGAACTGACGGATGACCACCTTGCCATTCGTCCGCTGATGTCGATCTATGATCGCGACAAGGAAGACCCCGTATACAATGTGCTGTGGCCCTATGCGTGCTTTGACACCCATAGTGGTGACTACCGTATTCCACCCTTTTTCTGGGGACGGAATTACTTTGTAGGGTTTCCCTTCTATTGGCATTTTGATGATCCTTGGGGTGATGGGGGATATGATGGGCTTTTACCGCTGTGGTCATATCGCTCAGAGGGAAAGGGTCGATACAGCACTCATGTATTGTGGCCATTCATCCACCTCAAACACTGGCGTGATGATGAAACCGGCTGGCGCATGTGGCCAGTGGCCGGAAGTTACAAAACCCATGGAAACAACTACCGATATGCTGCATGGCCTGTGGCACACCAATGGTCCCGTGATGATGAGAAAAATGGAGGCAGTTGTATTGTTCCACTTTACTATCATGACTCTGATGATAATAGGTCACTCTTCCTTTCGCTTCCCTATTCGCGAGGCGAATATGAGGACCGATCGTGGGAAACTGTTTTGCCGCTTTACCATCGTCGCAAGTCAGAGGGGCGAAAGGGATTTTACTCCCTGCTTTACAGCGCAGGTGAAGACAAACAATTGGGCGCGAAATGGAATCTTACGCTGCCGCTTTGGTACTCGCGATCAGCACCCGATGCGCGATTGGTGGCAACGCTTGCAGGCGGATTCAGTAGGCAAGAGGACTCGCTACAGTGGCTGGCACTTCCCCTGCTTTCAGGAGGGCGTGTTTCGGAGGATAGTGGCAATGTGTGGGTAGGGGGCCCTATGGCGCATGTGGCATGGGATGGAGAATACGGATCTCACCATGTGCTGCCATTCTACTACCGCTCACGAACCGAGTCGGGGTCCCATTTCTATTCACTGCTCTGGTCTTCGGGTCGCAATGCTGATGATAGCCGGTGGCAGCTTCTCCTG
>CAZISU010001102.1:0-2596 GCA_964541935.1 uncultured Planctomycetaceae bacterium
TCGCCGCTTAATAACTTTGTCAAAAACTTAACGATCTTTGAGGTTAGTAGTACAGTAGCACGGCAGCCAAGATATGGGCAACGATGTGAACGATGCGATATCCGAAAGGGTTGAGCCCGCCGAAGTAATAATTGACCGCTAGAGATAGACTTACAAGCGGTCGACCGTGGATGGCGGTTGCCTTCGATGAATTCAACGGGCCGCTACTCTCGCCGCTACTCTCGCCGCTGCTCTCGCCGCTACCCACAAGCGGCCAAAGCTGCCGGATGGACGGGTTGTCGACGATAGTTGCGGAGTCATCGAAGATAAACGGCCCACGCGTAGCGGGGTAGTAGACAACGAACACGACAACGCCCAGGATCAACGTGCCCAGGAAGAGGATTAATCCGTGTGGCATGACCGCAGCGGCGCCGGACAGGCGAGCGGTTGGCACCTCTGCATGCCGGCTGGATGGGTCATTCATGTATTTAGCGGCACAATGGTTATGGAAACGAAATCTTGTGCCGTCCGCCCTTTCTTTAATGTTCTAGTGTAGTTTGCAGGTTGGTCCATAACAAGCGTTTTCACTTCCTAAAACAACACTTGATTGAGCGGTGGCGTTGGGAGTACAATACTGCAATGCTACACAGCTTGATCGGGTTACCTTAAATCCGGGCATCATCCCTGGTGGCGGGTCACTTTGTGAAGTCGTTTCGCATCTCGCTATTCTCCGCTTTGGAATAATCTTCGATTCCGCCAAACGCCTGGTTTGACTGGTAACCCTAGGCGCGATAATCGATCTCGTCCACTAACTACCAATGAGGAGCAAAGGAATGACCAAAACTGCGATCATTCAAGCACAGCAGCGTTGGGAGTACATGTCTATCTCACGCAAGACCGACACGTACCTGGCCCAGGAACTGAACACCTTGGGCCAGGACGGCTGGGACTTGGTCACGATCAATTACGCCCAAGGCCAAACAGGGGAAATGTTTTGGACCGCGTTCCTCAAGCGTCCGGCGGCTGGGCATGCGGTGCCCGAAACGGCCCAGGAGGCAACACGGGCCAATCACGATCCTGCCCCGCCCCGCCCCCCTGCCTCTCGTAAGACCACCGCGTCCACTCCAACGCCGATTCCGGAGGGGGGCGATCAGGATGGGGATATGTTCGCCATCCACAAAGAACCGGAAGAAGAGGAATAGGATCAAAAGGGTGGCATCAAAGGAACGTTTCTTGGAGAAGCGGGGATGAGAGTGTCAATTCAGGACCGAATTATGGAAACCGGCACTACGGCTTGGCGTAGCCGGTTATTATGCGGGGAACGCCGTTATGGTTTTTCGTCGAAGAGTGGTTTCTTTAGGAGCGTTTTGAGTTCGGAGAGGTGTTTTGCGTAGACTTCGCGGGGGTCGGTGTTGTACTTTTTGCAGAGGTAGGCGGCGCGGCCGAGGACTTCGCCCATCATGCCGCAGGTGGCCATTACGCGGGTTGTGCCCAGTGCTTCGTGGGTGACGCTGATGTTGCGGCCAGCCATGAAGAGGTTATCGATGTTGCGGCTGTAGAAACAGCGATAGGGCACGGGATATGGCCGTTTCTTACCGAAAGTTGCGTAGGAAATGAAAGGGCTTTGCGGCGCAAGGGGAATGTATTTCTCGACGGGATAGTGCAGATCGATCGACCAGGTCGAGGTCACGCTGGCATCGGGATAGGCCTTTTGTGTGAGGATGTCGTCTTCCGTTAGAATTACGTCGCCCAGCAGTCGGCGCGACTCGCGGCGGCCGGAGATGAAGGCCGCCCATTTGATTTCGCGCTTGGGGTAGAGTTTTTTGGCGTTTTTCAAGTGGCTCCAGACGCCGTACATGCCGCGCAGGTTGCTGTCGCGGATGGCCTCGGCGTCGCGGATGGTGTCCATGTCGAATCCGCTCTCCCAGTTCCAGTGGCCCAATTGCGTAAGCTTGGTGGGGACGGGGTTGTCGCCGACCTGCACGGCCCAGGGGCAGACGGGGAACGGCGAGGGACGGCCTGTATTGTGGGTGTACCACATGTTGCTTGCGCCCATATGTCCCTTTTTCGTGACTTCGTAATCGGCTCCGGCCAGGAAGCCGACGGTGGCGTCGCCGGTACAGTCGGCGAACCAGCGGCCGCTGTAGATGGAACGTCGGCCGGTTTTGGTGTTTGTGGAAATGACGGCCGTAATGCGGTCGTTGAAGGTGAGCACTCCGTCGACATGTTCGCAGAGGAAGAGCTTGATCCGCTTTTCTGCCTTGACCATTTTCAGTTTGACGTCGTCGCCGTAGTCAACGTCGCCGGGGCTCATGTTGGGGTAGGTGTTGAGCCGGTCGACGATTTCGCCCAAAACCGGATAGGGTTGTTTGCGGGTTTTGCCCTTGATCCAGACGCGGACCTCGGAGCTGCTGTTGCCGCCGAGGATGGGCCGGTTTTGGATGAGGGCCACGTCGAGCCCCAGCCGCGCGGCCGAAATGGCCGTGCAACAACCGGCCACGCCGCCGCCGACCACGATCACGTCGTACTTGCCTCGGTCGCTGGGCGGAGCGTCGCTGCCGAGCATTTTCCGCCGCCAGGTCTTCAGCTTTTCGCCTTGTGGTGGCACGAAATCCGG
>CAZISU010001103.1:0-2595 GCA_964541935.1 uncultured Planctomycetaceae bacterium
CGAAAAAGACCGCCTCTTCATTGTCGACATGACCGCAAGGATTCAGGCCTTCGACCTCGAGGGCCAATTCCTGCACGGCTGGTCGACGCCCGACCACAAGGTCGGCAAGCCCACGGGCATTTCCATCGCCCACAACGGCAACGTGCTCGTGGCCGACACACATTACTTCCGCGTCTTGGTCTATTCGCCCCAGGGCAAACTTATCAAAACCATCGGCGGCACCGAGGGACATAAGCCGGGCGAGTTCGGGCTGGTGACCGATGTGGTCGAAGACAGTCTGGGCAACCTCTACGTGGCCGAATACGGCGAATACGACCGCATCCAAAAATTCTCGCCCGACGGGGAGTTCATTTTGCAATGGGGCGGACACGGCCGCGAGCCGGGCCAGTTCGTGCGGCCCCAGAACCTAGCCATCGACGCCCAGGACCGCATCTGGGTGGCCGACGCCTGCAACCACCGCATCCAGGTTTTCGACACCCAGGGCAACCTCGTGAAACTCTGGGGAACCGAGGGCAGCGATTTGGGCCAGCTCTATTATCCGTACGATATCCTGCTCGAACCCGACGGCAACATCCTCATCTGCGAATACGGCAACCATCGCGTGCAAAAGTTCACGCCCGAGGGCAAATCCCTGGGCTGCTGGGGCATGGAAGGCCGCAAAGAAGGCCAACTTTTCAACCCCTGGGCACTTGTGCGGGACAGCAAAGGAAAGGTCCACGTGCTGGACACCAACAATAACCGTGTTCAGCGTGTGAGGATGTGAGCCATGTTCGACTACCACGTCACATTCCACTCGCCCTGGTATCTGCTGCTCTTGCTGCTAATTCCGCCCGTCTGGCTGCTGAGCATCAAGGGCCTTAGCGCTTTGGGCCGCGTGCGACGTTGGATAGTGCTCGCGCTCCGCACGACCGTAATGCTGCTGCTGATCCTGGCCCTGGCCGACGTGCAATGGGTCCACACCAGCGAGCGATTGACCGTAGTTTATCTCTTGGACCAGTCGCTCAGCATCCCGGCCGAACAGCGCCACGCCATGATCGAGTACGTCAACGCCTCGATACTCGAACACCGCGAAAAAGAGGACCGCGCCGGCGTAATCGTCTTCGGGCGCGACGCGGCCATCGAGATCCCGCCCTTCGACGACAGTGTGCAGATTCCGCCCGCCATCGAAAGCGTTCTCGATCCCGAAAACACCAATCTGGCCGGCGCCATGCGACTGGCTCAAGCATCTTTTCCCGAAGACGCCGCCAAACGCATCGTGATCGTCAGCGACGGCAACGAGAACCTGGGCGACGCCTTGAAACAAGCCCAGGCCGTCTCCGGCTCGGGCATCGGCATCGACGTCGTGCCTATCCGTTACGAAAGCCGCTCGGAAGTCTCGGTGCAACGCCTTACCATCCCCAGTGACGTGCGCCGCGGCCAGCCCTTCGACATGAAGGTCATCGTCAACAACTCCAGCAAACCGCGAGCGGGCGACAGCGGCGAGATCCGCGGCCGTCTGGTGCTTTCGCAATTGGTGGGCGACCGCACGCAGGTGCTCAGCGACGAAGCGGTCGTACTGCCGCCGGGCAAACGCGTGCTCACGCTCCGTCAGCAGATCGATTCGCCCGCCTTCTATAAATATCAGGTCCGCTTCGTGCCCGACAATACCGACGACGACGGCATGTCGCAGAACAACCGGGCCACGACCTTCACCCACGTCCGCGGCAAGGGCCAGGTACTGCTGATCGAAGACCACGAACTGCCCGGCCAGTTCAACCTCTTGGCCGAGCGCTTGCGCAAACAGAACCTCGAAGTCACCATCCAGCCCACCGACCGGCTCTTCGCCGACATGGCCGCCTTGCAGCCCTACGACACGGTCCTCATCGGCGACGTGGGCCGCGAGCGTTTCACCGAGTCGCAGATCGAAATGCTGGTCCGCAACACCCAGCAGATGGGCTCCGGGCTGGTCGTGCTCGGCGGGCCCAACAGCTTCGGCGCCGGCGGCTGGACCAACAGTAAGCTCGAAGAGGCCATGCCGGTCGAGTTCCAGATAAAATCGGCCAAGGTCATCCCCCGCGGCGCGCTGGCCATGTTGATGCACGCCAGCGAAATGGCACGCGGCAACCACTGGCAAAAGGTCATCGGCCGTGAAGCCCTTAAAACCCTGGGCCCACGTGATTATTGCGGCGTCATCCACTGGAGCGGCCGCGACCAATGGCTCTGGGGCGGCATGAGAGAGGTCGGTGCAAACCGCAATAAATGGATCGCCTACATCGATCGCATGACGCCCGGCGACATGCCCCAGTTCGACCCGGCCATGCTCATGGCGGCCCGCGGCTTCGCCAAACTGCCCGACGCAGCCATTAAGCACATGATTATCATCAGCGACGGCGACCCCTCGCCGCCCAGCCGCAAGGCGATCAACAAGCTCAAGAAGCTCAAGGTCACCGTCACCACCGTGGCCGTCGGCACCCACGGCCCGGCCGGGCACACCACGCTGCAAAAACTGGCCAAGCAAACCGGCGGCAAATACTACGTCGTTAAAAACGCCAAGGCCCTGCCGCGCATCTTTCAACGCGAAGCCCGTCGCGTGGCCCGACCGCTAATCTACGAAAG
>CAZISU010001104.1:0-2584 GCA_964541935.1 uncultured Planctomycetaceae bacterium
TACCCGAATTTCCAATATTATCCAAGATCAACTTCATACGGCTGAAGTGTTACAAAACATTAAAAAGTTCGGCGGAGATCCCGAGCTGGTTTTTATTTCGGGTCATTCCGCGGGCGGGTATCTCACCAGCATGGTCGGCTTGGATAAACGCTGGCTGAAAGCCCATGATATCGACGCCGATACAATCGCGGGACTGATACCGTTGAGCGGCCATACCATCACGCATCTTACCGTGAGGGAAGAACGAGGCATTAAGAGCACACAGCCGATGATCGACGACCTTGCACCTCTATATCACGTTCGCCCGAAAGCTCCGCCCTTATTCTTGATTACCGGCGACCGAGAAAAGGAGATGTTGGGCCGTTACGAGGAAAATGCCTACATGATGCGGATGATGAAAGTCGTGGGTCATAAAGAAACAAAGATCCACGAGATCAAAGGCGTCGGACACGGCATGGTCAGGCCGGCTTGTCCGCTGCTACTGGATGAAGTCGGGAGGATTATCGAGAAGAAAAATAATGCTCGGAAGTAATCCGCTCGCCGTTTAGCGAAGCACGCCCAAAGCCTCGGCCATGCGCTCCAGCGCCTTCTGGATATTCTCCACCGAATTAGCGTACGACAATCGCAGGTATCCCTCGCCGTTTGCTCCAAATGAAGTGCCCGAGAGCAGGGCCACTCCGGCTTCTTCCAGTAAATAGTCGGCCAGTTCGTCCGCCGGGCGACCGAATGAGCTGACGTTCGCAAAAGCATAGAACGCTCCGCGAGGCATGGGGCAGCGGATGCCCTCTATAGCATTCAGGCCGGCCACTATGACGTCGCGGCGGCGGCGGAACTCGGCCACCACGCGATCGACGTCGTCCTGAGGGCCGGTAATGGCTTCCAAGCCCGCGATCTGTGTGAACGTGGCCGTGCAACCTACCATGTGGGTCAGCAAAAGGTTCATCTTAGCGGCCAAGGGCTCGGGCATAATGCCATAGCCCAGCCGCCAGCCGGTCATGGCATAGGTCTTGGAAAATCCGTCGGCGATTATCGTCCGCTGGGCCATGCCAGGCAGGGTGGCGATACTCGGCGCTTCGCCATCGTAGACCAGACGCGAGTAGATCTCGTCGGAGAGAACCCAAATGTCGTGGCGACGGGCCAAGTCGGCCACGTGTTCGATCGTCTCTTGCGAGTTAATGCCCCCGGTAGGATTGCTGGGCGAATTCAAAAGGATCATGCGCGTGCGGGGACTGATAGCTTTCTCCAAGGCCGACAGGTCCAGGTCGTAGCCTTGCTCTTCCAGCAGCGGAATCGGAACCGGTGTGGCGCCGGACAGGCCGATGGCCGCCGCGTAAGTCGGAAAGCCGGGATCGGGATAGATCACCTCGTCGCCCGCTTCGAGAAGGGCCAACATCGGCAAGAGCAACATCGGTTTGCCGCCGGGCGTGACCACAACCTGGTCGGGATTGAAATTCATGCCCCGCCGCCGACCCGCGTCTTCAGCCAGTGCTTTGCGCAGGGGGACGATGCCGGATGGTGGGTTGTAACGCGTTTGCCCCGCGGCTATGGCCTGCATGCCGGCTTGAGCGATATTAGGGTAGGTCTCGAAATCCGGCTGCCCGATCTCCATGTGGATGATCTCCCGGCCTTGGGCCTCCAACGCCTGCGCGTGGGCCAAGACCGCGTAGGCTCCTTCAACCTCAAGATGTGCAATGCGACGGGCGAATGACTCAGACAACGACTTACTCCTTGTATTGCAGATAATCGACTATGCGAACCATCGTATCCGCTGACACGCCGATAGTCAAAGGTACGCTGGAAACCGCTGATTTGGCTTACAAATGCCGGACGGCTCGGTTTTCAAGGCCGTGGGTGTTGAATCGGCGGTTATCGTCGTCTCTAATAATGTTGGTCGTGTGAGTGATTACGAGCGATGAGGATTATTAAACCGTGAGAGCAACAAATAAATTGGACGATTTCATGAACAATCACTTCAAGAAAAGCATCGTGATCGCGGCTTGCACGTTCTTTATCGGCGTGCTCTGGTGTAATACCGTTTTGGGAAAATCCGACGATGAGGTTGCCCAGGCGATGGGCACGCCGTATTATTGCGGCGAAATTCTACCAACCCCGCAAGAGGTAGTTTACAAGCCTACGTCCGTCGTGCTAGCCGATGGCGTGAGCGGCAAACAGGTTTTCGACCTGCGTTTTAATTGCGGGCAACACATCCAGGCACTGTTGAAGCGTTTGTTCCAACGCCGCGTGAAGTCGTACGTGTCTGAGTTTGATGTTCAATGGGCCAAGGCCGATGCTGCACAGACGATACCGATCTGTTTTGAGCTTGTTTCGGACAATACAGGACAATCCGACCCGAAAAAGCCGCCGTTTCATCCACAAGGATATCGCCTGAACATAGCCGCAAGTGGTATCACATGCACGGCCGGCGATAATGCGGGGCTGGTCAACGGCATGGCTTCGATTCTGCAACTGCTGCATGTGAAAGACGGTAAACTCGTGGTGCAATGCGCCGACGTACGGGACTGGCCTGCGTTTCTGATTCGCTACACGTCGGAATACCGTCTGCTGGGTCCGGATTTTTTTGACT
>CAZISU010001105.1:0-2576 GCA_964541935.1 uncultured Planctomycetaceae bacterium
GACGTCGTGCCGAAGCCGGGCTCCAAGCGGATGATGGCAGGCTGCCGCGACGCCTTCCACGTCACCGGCAATCGTGCCAAGCTAGTCTTCGACAGTTGTGACACTTCCGGCATCGGCGACGACGACTACAACTTCTGCGTCCTCTCCTCATCCATCCAGAAGGTCATCTCGCCGACCAAAATCGTCATCCGACAGAAGTTTCCAATCCAGTACACCCCCATGCGCGTCGGCGAGACGCTGATGGTAATGAACGACCACAGTTCAGTGATCGGCGCCGCCAAGATCGCTGGATACGACGAGAAGCCGCTCAAGAGCGGCGATCCAATCGAGCCGGGCCAACGCTGCCCTGAAGTGACTATCACCCTCGATACGCCGATCAACGGATTGACGAAGGGCCTGAACGTCTGGTCCAAAGAGGCGAGCAACCCCGATACGACGATGAAGAACTGCACTGCCACCTTCAGCATCCGAATGCAGACCTCGCTCAAGATCGATCGCTGCAGGTTCATCTGCTACAACGTGTCCTACGGCATGTCGCCCCGACATAGCAACGTCGAAGGCCCCGGCCCCGCCACCATGAAGATCACCAACTCGGAATTCCTCACCGGGCGTGATTCGGGCTACAACGCCCAGTGCGGCGGAGCAGGTCCTTTCGACAAGTGCCGGATCCAGGAGATCTTCATCGAAGGCTGCACCTTCCGCGCCCCGCTCAACATCAGCAAGGCACGCTCAATCACGTTGCTCAACAATCAGTTCTACGGCGACATCAATGTTCGCCAGTACGAGACACTGAAGATGTCCGGCAATACCCGCGAAGGACAGCCCTTCGTCCTTACGCAAAAGAAAAGGTGAGATCGATGGCATCATGTCGGCTCAGCATCTGGCATCTGGCATCTGGCGCCGCCGAAGAAGACCCGGCCGCATCAGAAAGGCGCGTCGGTCACATCGCCCCGGGGCGGAAAGGGCCTCTTGCCAACCTGCGTCGGTCGCCCCATCTCCGCTCGTTAACCGGCGTGAGACCGCCGACAGACGGCTGAGAGTCCCAAGTACCCGTGAAGCCTGAGACACGTCATCACACCACCCTATTGTGAAAGCCGGGTGACGCCAGCGAGGTTGTCACGAGGGCGATCACATTGTTCACTTATGAACGCCGGGATATCCCCCACCAGACTGTCCAGAGTCTCAGATACTCGTCATTTCTGAACGGGCAGCATCAAAGGAACGGTTTGCGAGACCGCACAATGTTGGCAAGCCCTTGCGACGGATCACCCCTGTCTATACCTGCCTGCTGCCCGCATCACCCCTAAAGGATAGAAGTAAGCGTTCACGGGCTGGCTGGGGACAGTCTCCTGTGAACGGTAACAGCTTGACGAGCTCCCGCCACGGGGATAAGATAGTTGGACGTGGCCCGAAAATGGGGTGTTCGCAAGAGGAGCCATGACAATGGGGATGTTTCGTCGCGAGAGGGTTTTTCCGGTGGGCAGTGCGCGCGTCTCGATCCAAATCGACCAGCGTTATTACGGCCCAGAGACGGCGCCGCGTTTCCGGGACTCGGATGCGGATGTGCAACGCTGGTTCCAGTCGATCTTTGGCACGCTCGACCGCCTGCCCTCGGCACACGTGGCGCTGTTGGCATCGGCGCCCGAGGGGAACATTCGGGTCTGGGGACGTCCGCCCTCCGGAGGCGGCGCCGAGCCGTTGGGAGGCATCGCTCCGGCACCGCACATTTGGTTGAACTACAACTGTTTTTCGGGGGGCCAAGACGCTGCGGACAATTATTCCCTGCTTCACGAAATGGGTCACCAGGTCGACTACTGGGAGCGGAACCACGGCGCGAGCAGGCCTCGCTGTTGCATGCACCATGTTGCCGTGCGGAATCCAGCGGGATGCGCGGCGATGCTCACCCGACATCATGGCAGCCGAACCCCAATGCCCAGCGAGCACTTCGCCTACGTCTACGCTGACTACTTCCATTTTGTACGCAGGGGGAGTCGCACTACCGGGCGCGCGGGCGAGGTCCATCGCGGCGGCTGCTCGATCAATGCCTGCGCGTCGCTCTTCCGGCGATGTGGTGGACAGGCCGTGTTGCCGGCGTCCGATCGCGAAATCATTGCGCTCCGATATTCGGCGTTGCTGGAAACCGCGCCGTTTACCAGCATTGGCATGAGCGCCGCGCCGGCAGCGTCCCGCCAGCCCGCCTCGGGCAGCCCCGGCGCGTCTGGGGGCGGCTCGCGCGTCTCCTCGTATGTCCCGCGCGAAGGACCACGAAGGCAAACTGGGCCGCTGGGGCACCGCCAGCGTCCGGCATAATCGGCACGAAGCCGGATATTTCGAGTTGAGCAAGAATCCGCAAATCATGTTCTGATCCGTCGCCTGCGAACCCCCGTTGCCGCTGTTGATTACCGGAATCGCCGGCGTGACGGGCTACAACGCCTTCAACCACTTTCTGGCGAAGTATCCTGGCCGAGTCGTCGGCATCTGCGAGACGTAGAACTGGCTGCTCACCGGCCCCGGCGTCGTTGCCTGCAACGCCGAAGATCGCCCGGAGTTCCAGCGGCTGTTCGACGAGCACAACT
>CAZISU010001106.1:0-2569 GCA_964541935.1 uncultured Planctomycetaceae bacterium
ATGCGAGACGCCATCCGCCGCTTCTGCTCCAATAACGGACAGCCCGTACCCGAAAGCGAAGGCGCCGTGCTGCGTTGTGCTCTGGAAAGCCTAGCCCTGAAGTTCCGCCAGGTCCTGGGCATGTGCGAAGAAGTGGCCGGGGGACGTATCGAAACCATCCATATTGTCGGCGGAGGTATCCAAAACCGTCAGCTTTGCCAGGCGGCCGCCAACGCCTGTGGGCGACGCGTGGTGGCCGGACCGATTGAAGCCACCGCCATTGGCAATATAATGACACAAGCGGTCGCCTCGGGCGAGGTGGAATCCATCGCCCAGGCTCGTGAGGTTATCCGGCGCAGCTTTGAAGTCGAACAATACGAGCCGCGGGACACTGGCGTATGGGACGATGCTTATGAGAAATATTTGAAGCTGCTTAAGTAGGGGTGGGCTATGAGTATTTGATATTCTCTGCCCTCTGAAAACTGAACTCTAAAAACTGTAATAATACTGGAGAAAGACATGATTAACGTTGGAATTACCGGGCTGGGCTTTATGGGAATGATCCACTATCTGGCTTATGGCCGCACGCGTGGAGCACAGGTAAAGGCCATTTGCGAGACTGACCCGGTGCGGTTGGCGGGAGATTGGCGCTCGATTAAGGGTAACTTCGGGCCGCAGGGCAAGAAAATGGACCTCAAGGGGATTGCCAAGTATCCCACGTTCGACGAGTTGCTTGACGATCCCACGATCGACCTGATCGACATATGCCTGCCGCCGGCGGCCCATGCCGACGCGGTGGTGGCTGCCTTGAAGGCCGGCAAGCACGTCTTTTGCGAGAAGCCCATCGCCCTGAAAGCGGCCGACGCACAGCGCATGGTTCGCGCGGCCAAGCAGGCTGGCAAGATGTTGATGATCGGCCACGTGCTGCCCTTCTTCCCCGAATATCGTTATGCGTATCGCACGGTCGCCAGCGGGAAATACGGCAAGGTCATCGGCGGTAGCTTCAAGCGTATGATTTCCGATCCCTTGTGGATGGGCCATTTCTACGACCCGGACGTGTGCGGCGGGCCGATGCTCGACCTGCATATCCACGATGCCCATTTTATCCGCCTGATTTGCGGCATGCCCAAGGCCGTGCAAACCATCGGTCGCATGCGAGGCGAGGTGCTCGAGCTGTTCAATAGCCAATACATCTACGAAGACGGGCCCATGGTGACGGCCAGTTGCGGCGCGTTGATGCAGCAAGGGCGGCCCTTCACGCATGCCTTCGAGATCTATCTTGAGAAGGCCACGCTGCTGTTCGATTTCGCCACGATCGGCAAGAACCCCACGCTGGCCATCCCGCTGACGGTGATGACCAACAGTGGCCGCGTAACCCAGCCCAAACTCGGCTCGGGCGACCCGGTAGACGCCTTTGCCGAAGAGATCGGCGAGGTAGTGAAGTCCATCCGCACGGAAACGCCTTCGGCGATGCTAGATGGGCAACTTGCCCGAGATGCGTTGGTGCTTTGCCACAAACAGACTCAATCGGCGGCGCGAGGGCGGATCGTTAAGGTTTAACCCGCCCCAACTACAGATAATCAAACCAATTCCCCAGGACGCGTGAACGTGCCAGTTTGCGCGTCCTTTTTCATTGAACGCAACACGAAAATACCACTACCGTTTAGAACCGCCGGCGAAATCCTCTTGGCAGCAGCAAAACCGCCAAACATGCTACCAAAGTCGACGGTTCGGGGATTGACTTGACTGTAGTCACGGCCGTTTGCCAGTTGGCGGCTAGGATTGTGGCGTCGTGATCGTCTACATGCCCGTCGTCGTTGAAATCGCCTTCGGCCCAGGTTGCCGACGCCGCGGTTTGCCAGTTGGCGGCTAGGATTGTTGCGTCTTGGTGGTCTACGCGGCCGTCTAGGTTGGCGTCGCCGGGCGTGGCGGTGGTTTGGCGGAGGATGTCGAGGTAGAGGTTGCCGTAGCCCTCGTATGAGTAGCCCTCGGTGTAGTGCTGCGTGCCGGAATCGTCGGCGGAGGTCGGGGCGGCCGTATTGGTGGGCTCGATTTGGGTATCTTCGTACCATTCGTTGAACGAGTTTATCATGAGGATGTTGTCGGCCTCGGGGTCGATGCGGGGTACAACGACTTCGGTGAGCATTTTGCGAAACAGCGAGCCCTCGATTTGCTCGGTCGCGTCTTCCATGTATCGCGGCCGGGCCACGTGGCCATCGCGGACGGCGCGATCATTGAAGCTGGGCGATGCGGTGGGGATGAAATCTACGCCCAACGCTCGGGCGTCGGTTTTGGCGTCGTCGTAGTAGTCGGCCAATTTATCCAAGGCGACGTCGGTCGCGCCGTGCGCGGCCAACACCGTGCCGTAGACGTCGAAGTTGGTGACGGCGTCCCAGAGTTGGGCCCGTTGGGGGATTATGCCTGAGGTGAAAAAATCATCGCCGACGAGGTACATGTCTTGGCCGAACTCGCTGTGGATCGCTTGGCGGACGGCGGCCACCGCGTCGCGCGATTGTTGCGTGTTAAAGTACGCGCGGGTGACGTAGAGGAAGACGACCGGCTTGCCGTCGATGTGCAGGTAGTTGGGGTT
>CAZISU010001107.1:0-2563 GCA_964541935.1 uncultured Planctomycetaceae bacterium
CTATGGTATTTATGTTGTAAATATACATGGCATTGGGAAGGGGAACGTAAGAAAAATCACAAAAGCCGTGGAAGAGATTGAAACAGAAACTAAGGTAGATAAAACTGTTGACGAAAGGGGAGGAGTTATTTATATCAAACTGCGATTTACAGAATAATCTTATTTTAATTGATAGCGAAAACCCTCGGGATGATCACTCGTCTCGGGTTTTTTTGTTGCAGTAGAAACTCCTGTTAGATCTGTATCTTCTTGGGAATTTCAAGTGCCTCAAGCGAAAATACTTCCTTTTTTGCCTCTTCCTTATCAAACCACTTACAGGTTGCACCAATTCCAGAACGATATTTACTTATTGTTTGAATCGTCATCCTGGGGCCACCAGACTTCAATTTAACAACATCTCCGACTTTAAATTCTGCCATTGGAATTACCTCCTTTAATCAGTTTATACTGAGACCCCGGGGCAATCACTCTTCTCGGGGTTTTTTTGTTTTGGGGGATATTGTAAGTTCCGTATTTGATGCAATTCTTTTGTTGACCCCTGGCAGAGCATCTTTGAATGAATTAATTGCAGATCCTATAAGGGGGGCCAAGTGAATACCCTTTATATTAACATTTGCAAATCCTTCAGTTACTATATTTTTGATTATTCCAACCGAAATATAAGCTTCAAATAGTGATTTAATTACGGATTCATCCAAGTGACCAAAATAATTTTTGTTATTCTTCCACAAAGCATCTGAAAGACTGATGTGTTTCTTATTCGGTTTATGTGTTGTTAGAGCCACAAGTTTTCATCTATTTCAATCTTTAACCCTAACAGGGCATTGTTCCTGTCTATTTCTCTTTCAGTCTTTAATTTGTTTATGAATTGTGCATTATTAGATCTTATTGTGAGCCAGGATCCAAGTAATGCGAGGCCTCCTCCTATAATCGCTGATCCAAATGGGACAAATAGATCCTTTAACCAATTGCATGCCATTGCTTGTTCAAACATAATAAATTTCATGGTATGATTTCCTGGTTTAAGAAAACTTCCGCCCCCAGTCAAGCTCCCGGATCTTGATTGCCCACTCCCCTGATTATCTCTCCAGCCTTTTGGCCCTCCATCACTCATTAATTCTCGGAGGTCCTATAATGGTTGTATCTTTAACTCAATTGAATATTTCTCAAGGCGCTCTAACAAGAATAATCCGATTTCAACGGCCATATTTTTAGCAATTCTAGCATACTCTTTACTAGATTTTAGGGAGTGAACTCCCTTGTATGATAAAAAACTATTAAATGTAGTTACGAGATCATTTTCTTGCTCATCAAAATATTTAATATCATTGCTTCTGAGATAATCTATTGCATTTCCCATTTTCGATATCGGAACTTTTGGTTTTTTTAAACTCTTTTCCCCAACCGCTTTCGCTATTGAAACACAAAGCTCATTTAAGAAAGATCTTATAAGATCAATGCATCCCTTGAAATCGAATTCATCTCTTGCAGTATATAATTTTTCATTTATTTTATTTAAAATTTGATCTAGGTTTGCATCAAAAGCAAAAGATTTAATTAGGTTTTGCACTTGATTTTGATCTTGATTTACTTCTGTATTAATTCCTTCAAGTAATAATGATGATAACCGCTTCTTTTTGACTTTATAGACAACATCTCTTAATTGGTCGAGGATTTGTTTTGCTTTAAGAATCACATCAAGGCTTGTTTTTCTAAAAATATATTCATTTTCCCCATCCCACTTTGGTTTGGGCATTCCACTGCCTAAGCGGGCGTTCATTTTTTTCCTATACCGATCAAAATCTATAATAAAACTGTCATGCTCATTAATAATTGCATGGATTTGATCAAGGTGTTTGTTTTCAAAAATCACATCTTCCAAACTAATAATTTCAAACAAGACATATAAACATTTATTTGTAGCCTCTGTAATCCCTCTTCTCCGATCTAACTGTGAAAATGCTCCCTCATAATTTTGTGATTTGATATATAATACAAAAACAAAATCAAGCGTATTATGCATATGGGCAGACTCTGACATCATTGCTCTAAATGGAGAGAAACCCGGTATTCCAGCATCATCAATTATCGATTTTTCCCCATCTAAATGTATCTTTTTTTGCAAAGCCATCAGAAGTGTAATCGTTTCATTTTCAAACTTATAATACGCATTGCCGTTCGCATCACAATAAGGTTTATAAAATCGTTTAGATTGTCCATCGCCAGTGTACTTCGCACAATAAAATATTGTGTCTAGTGAATCTTTTATATGTTCATTGTCCATAATGCGTATGTCCATATAACGCCAAGCCTAGAGCCACCCCCGATATATTAATCATCCTATCCGAAGAAACTTAGCTCAATTGTAATAGAAGAAAAATTACTCCCTCAGTAGGTTTTTTGTATCTCTATCAACTCATTGGCTGGGAATATCCTTCGGTATTCCATCTATAAAAATCCCGCAGCTATCGCAGTAATATTTCCCAGCTTCAACCGTGCCCACCATAATCCAATTAAGGCCCTATAGAAGTTCCGAAAATTATTTAATTTAGAAATTGTTTTA
>CAZISU010001108.1:0-2560 GCA_964541935.1 uncultured Planctomycetaceae bacterium
AGGCGTTGTGGCACCAAATGGCTGTATCTACGGGATTCCGTTTGGCAGCACCGAGATACTGAAAATCGATCCCACCAATGACACCATCATCACCTTTGGCAGTCTGCCCGGTACAAGCAAATGGCTCGGCGGCGTTTTGGCAGCAAACGGTTGCATTTACGGGATTCCCTACAACAGCACCGAAGTCTTGAAGATCGATCCGGCAACCGACACGGTGACCACCTTCGGCAACTTTTCCGGATCCTACAAATGGTTTGACGGCGTTCTGGCGCCCAACGGTTGCATCTATGGAATTCCAAAAAACCACACTGCGGTATTGAAGATTGATCCGGCCGCCGATACGGCAATCACTTTCGGCAGCCTGGGAACTGATTCCAACAAGTGGGCCTTCGGCGTCTTGGCGCCAAATGGGATCATCTACGGAATTCCCAGAGACAACACTCGGGTGCTGAAAATCAACTCCGCCTCCGACACCACGTCCACCTTCGGCAACCTTCCCGGGACCAATAAATGGAACGCCGCCGTCTTGGCTTCCAATGGTTGTGTCTACGCAGTTCCTCACAATGCCGCCGGGGTGTTGAAGATCGAACCGGTGACCGAAACCGCGTTGATCTTCGGGAATCTTGCCGGCACCAACAAATGGCAAGGTGCCGTCCTGGCGCCAAGCGGAATGATTTATGGGATTCCATTTGATAGCACCGAGGTGTTGAAGATCGGCCCGGCGAGTCCTCCACAACCGACGGATCCACCCAAGCCCAAGGGAATCACCCAAGACACCTACGGCTCGCTTCAGGAAGCGGCGGACTATTTTGCCATGCGGCTGCACGAGCATGCCTGGTCGCAGGCCAG
This sequence comes from uncultured Planctomycetaceae bacterium, assembly GCA_964541935.1. Taxonomy (GTDB): domain Bacteria; phylum Planctomycetota; class Planctomycetia; order Pirellulales; family Thermoguttaceae; genus JAFGTN01. The sequence continues at coordinate 850 of CAZISU010001108.1, forward strand.
GCCGATTGACCGTCCCAGGGCGTTGCGCGCGGCGACACTGGTGATCGACACGCTGAATTTCAAAGGCCGCAAGCACTCGGTCCATACACTCGGCTCGGGCGCAAGCGATGAAGCGATTCGCGCAGCCGAAGCCGGGCAACCGTTGGAGTTCCCTCGCGGTGCTGATACGGAGGTTCCCGAGGCGATACGAATTGCCTGTTATGAGATTGCCCATTCCTTGCTCGATGGCAAGGATCCTGAACTGGAATTAGAAAATCTGGGGATCGTTTCCCAGGGTTATGCGTCGGTGCGGACAACCTACTCCCGCGCCCATGTCCCGATCGAACATATTGTCAACGGTGTGCCCAACGTATTGGCGTGGCGGCACCTGAGACCGTTCCTTCGGGACGACGACGCCATTCGATTAAGTAGGGTTTCTTAGATAAAAAGGAATGCGACCATGTTGTGCGAACTGTACCTCTCCGACCCGATTGCCACTTGTTACGACAACGAGGCCGACAATGCGGGCGAAGGCTCACAAGCCGAAAACACCATGCAAGACGCCGGTGCTGATGGTGGTCAGCTCGATGGCCACGAAGACCCTGACCGCCGTTTCACGCAGGAAGAAGTCAACAAGTTCATGGCGTCCGACCGCCGCAAGCACCAGGAGAAGTATGAATCGCTGGAGCAGTCGTACCAGCAACTCCTGGAAAACGAGAGCCTTAGCAAGGACGACCGCAACAGGCTGGAAGAATCGCTAGAAAACCTGCGTGCCCAATATCGCACGAAGGAGCAGCAGGCGGCCCATGAGCGGAAGAAGCTTGAAGAGGAGTATAGTGGACGATTGGCCGACGCCGAGAAACAGTACGAGGTGTGGCAGCACCGCTACATGGAATCGACCATTTCACGGGCATTGCAGGATGCGGCCGTTTCGCACGAGGCGTACAACCCGTCGCAGGTCATCGCCATGTTGCGGCCCATGACCAAGATGGTCGAGAAGACCGACGAAAAGGGACGGGGGCTTGGTGAGTTCGAGCCGATGATCGATTTCGCCGACGTCGATTTGGAGACGGGCGAATCGGTGATGACGCAACGGACACCGGAAAACGCCGTGAAGCGGATGCAGGAGTTACCCGATCTGTATGGGAACCTTTTTAAGAGCGGCGTCGTTAGCGGCATCGGCGGCAATTCGGCAACCGGCGGCCTGGCGGCGGGCGCCAACGGCCAGATCGACGTGCGAAAACTGTCGCCCACGCAGTACCGCGAGATCCGCGAGAAGAACCCTGAGCTTCTCGGTCTCAAGCCAAAGCAGGGTCGTTAAACTTCATTAGGGGTTTTGTCAGTCCAACCTTTCGCGACGTTCTGTCGCAACACCTCAACACACAAACGGAGACTTTTCATATGACGATAAATTCTCTCTACCTGTCTGAAGCCGTCTCGACCTGCTATGCCAACGACAACGACGCCTACATTCCCGAGCGATGGGCGCAGGAGGGCTTGGCGATCCTGGAAGAGAACATGGTGGCCGCCTCGATGGTCCACCGCGACTTCGAGGACGAAGTCCGCGAGTTCGGCGACGTGGTCAATACGCGACAGCCAGCCAGCTTCAAGATCCGCCGCAAGACGGATGACGACGATGTCGAGACGCAAGACGCCCGTTCGACCAACGTGCAGGTTCCGCTCGACCAGCACATCTACAACTCGTTTGTGATCAAGGACGGCGAGGCCAGCA
>CAZISU010001109.1:0-2548 GCA_964541935.1 uncultured Planctomycetaceae bacterium
TTCAGCGAGCGGTGGATTGCTCGCTGATTTCGCGCCTGAAGTCGGTTCACTTTCGGATCCTCCCGTATCGCCCGATTCTTGCTGTGGTTCGACTTGACTGCCGCGGTCTGGCCACTTCACTGAGTTCAGGGTGAATGTGCCCGGCCGAATTCACCGAAGGAAGTATACGGGTGTATAGAATACACTGCGGGTTGCCTTGTTTCAATCCACATTCTTGGCCACCCCTCGAAGGGTCGCAGGCACTGCCACCCCTTGGTGTTGGTTGAATCGGAAGAGAATACGGGAATCGACCACCCGTTGCTGCTCAAGGAGCGAAACAAGCCGATTGTGGGGGCGTCCCATGGCCGCCCAGCAGGCGACGCCAGACTGAGGGTGCTTGCTCGACGGTATTCGACCCCCTTCACGCGATTCTGCTCGAAGAGATCATCGCCGTATGCCGGGGGAGTCGAATCAGGTGCGGATATGTGGTAAAGCTTCGAGCGTTCTGGCCAATCGTGAAAGACCTAAGTTCTTTCCAGGGAAACACTTCCGTCGCGAAGAATGAGAGACGGGGATCAACTCGCGAGAATACGGTTGGGAAAACACCAAAGGAGACCAGCCTTTTTAGCTCAAAACCTCTTGATATGAAACGGGTTAAAGTAAAATCGGAATGTGTTGCAAATCGTGCAAACTATAACAAATAATAACGACTTATGATGGTATTTCAAGAGTTTCGTGGTATACCACAAAACTAACCTGCCACGAAACAAAATGCAGCTGCAAACTCTCTATCGGAACAGGCAATGGGAGAGGCTGACGGATTGATAAAAGCGTCCTGACGCTCTGGCGCTGAGCCAGATCCCAAAACGACGAATACAGCCCTGCACCTGTTGGAACGCAGAGTGGGCACGCACGGTGCGGAGCAATCGCTTGCCCCCTCTTCGAAAGTAGACCAAACCACATCTTGATCGTGTGGCCCCCAAGCTGGCCTGGGTACCGGCCGAGTTGGAAATGTTCGTTGCAAGGATATTCACATCCCACGAGTAGATGTCGGGCAGCAATTCGCAAAGTGTCATGGCAATGCAGTACGGCTCCTGTCGTCTTGAGTAGAGTAAGTGGCTATCAGTGAAACCAACTTGCCGTGATCAATTGGCTTGGTCATGTAGTCATCGCAACCGTGCGCCAGGCACTTGTTCCGATCCGTGTTCATGGCGTGTGCCGTGAGTGCGATGATTGCACCTGTATACCGTCCAGGTCACTCGGAGCGCGTCTACGGGCCGTAGAGTGCCGTTTTTATTGGGTCTGCTGCCGAGATTGCTGTAAGTCTTTCATCCTTGCGGCCCGGGCGGCTCGTTGTTCGTCAGTCAGCCGGGGACGGCGGCGCGGCCGGATGACGACGGCCACCTGGGCGAAATCGTGCATGTGAAAGATCGCGGTCACGCCGTCGGAGCCGCCCTGGTGTACGCGACAGCATTTCAGCCGGCGGATTCTGCCGGCGATGCTGGGATGGCCGTCGACGCTGACAGCAAGCTCGTCACCACCGTGCGGGAAAATATGGCCGTATTTACAGCGAATTTGCATTAGCCAAGGAGCGGGCCGGCCACCTTTAATGCGGCACTCATCCCAATTGATGAAATACTCGTCGCCAAATCGCTCGCGCAGGTCGATACAGTCGGGCATTTACAGGCCCTCCCGCTGGAGCTCGGCCTCTGCCTGGGCAATCTCGCGTTGCCGACGGCGTTGGTGGCGGAGTGGTGTTTCCTGACGGCCTGCATTAACTCCGCTATTGGCAGTCAATTGACGGAAGAATCGGGCCAAGGCCTCTTTTGAGGTGCAGCGGGTACCGCCGATCTGAATGGTCTCTAGAACCTCGCCACGGCAACCAGCGTTGGACCAGCGGTAGATTGTCGAGACATGTGTCTTCTTACCGCGTCGTCGAAGGGGAGGGGTTTTTGTGGCCTCGGTGAGAGAAATAAGAGTTTCGGTACTCGGGTCAATAGACATGCGTTTCCTCGCGTGTGTGTGAAATGAATCAAGAACACATGCAAAATAACGCAATGATTTTCATTAAAAAAGATAAACGAAAAGTAATAAAACTAAACTTAAAGTAAACTGCCAAAATTCGACTAGGCTGATGGCCTCCCAGGCGGTCGCGGCTTCGGTTTAGGGAGATTATTGTCCTCCGCATACTTCTCTGCTGCCTTTTTTATGCCCATCTTAGAACCAATTCTTGACCATCTAATGGGCTTGGATTTCAATTCTGAAATAATTTGAGCATACTTAACACCAGCCATAACCTGATTGTAAATCCAACAATCACGATCACGTTTTGTCTTCATCCAATCTTCATCCGATTCGTCAACCGGAGAAGAAAGCATTGACCGCATCACTTCTTCCGGTGTGAAGTCGAACTTTTCATGGTCTATATCAAATTCATGTTCAAGGAATGCAACCTTAAACCAAATGGCACCCCAATGCCCAAACGTTTCTACGGCTACAATCTCAATCCATTCGTCTAGTGCTTTGTCAAGTTATAATTTTGGGGTAGAGCGATTTAAGTTTTTTCCTG
>CAZISU010001110.1:0-2541 GCA_964541935.1 uncultured Planctomycetaceae bacterium
GAGGCGGAGGACTCGCTACGGGCGAGCGATGAGAAATACCGGCTATTCATTGAACGCTCGCGTTACGCCATCATGACCTTTGAGCCTCCTTCCTGGAGGTTTACTTCCGGAAATCCGGCAGCCTTGGAGATGTTCGGGGTGAAGAGCAAGGATGAGTTTATGTCCCGCGAGCTTTGGGAATTATCTCCCGAGCGGCAGCCGGACGGGCGCGCCTCGGACGAGAAAGCCAAGGCGATGATTGAAAAAGCCATGTGCGAGGGCTCCAACTTCTTCGAGTGGACGCATACGCGGATCGACGGCGAGGAGTTTCACACAACGGTATCGTTATCGAGGATTGAGCAGAATGAAAAGGTGTTCCTCCAGGCAACGGTCGGAGACATCACCGAGCGCAAGCAGGCGGAGGAACAACTCAAACACTACACGGCGGAATTGGAGAAGACCAACAAGGCCCTGAAGGAGTCCAACCGGCTTGCCGAATGCGCCAACCGCGCCAAGAGCACGTTCCTGGCCAATATGAGCCACGAAATCCGCACGCCGATGACCTCTATCGTGGGATATACGGATCTGCTAATGTCCCTCGATTCGTCACCCGAAGAACGTCAGCAATACCTGGAAGTAATACATGAGAATGCCCGCAACCTGCTGACCATCATCAACGATATTCTCGACCTTGCGAAAATCGAGGCGGAGAAGATCGAGCTGGAATTGAAGGACTGTTCACCGCCGCAGATCGTCGAAGAGATGCGGGCGATGCTGCAAGTCCGCGCCAATGAGAAGTGTCTGGGGCTGGAGGTCGTAAATGAGTATCCGCTGCCCAAATCGATTCGCACCGACCCCGTAAGGCTGCGGCAGATACTTGTGAACCTGGTCGGAAACCCACCAACTCAATGTGAAGCTGGAGGCCGCCAACAAGGAACTCGAAGCCTTTAGCTACGTGGGTGGAGATGAAGAACATCAAGGATCTAGGCCTGGTCATGGATTGGGTTAAGGCCAACCAGGATACCATCATATCTATCATGAAGGTAGCAGCCGTGGTTACTGCGGCCGGCGCGATATTCGTAGGCCTGGGCCTGTTCATCGGGGGTTTGGCAATATGTCACCACAACGAGTTTCATGCCCGGCCGCCAGAGTTGTTTGGTGACCCGGTGACATGCGAATAAGTCTTCATCAGCGCGGAACGTTGTTCGCCACATCGGCTGGCCACTGCCTGGACCACGCAGTCAGGATGTAGATGCCACTGGAACTGACGAGCGAAAACGCCGCCCACTACGCCGATACGAATTTTGCGAGGTGTGGAATATGAAGGGTTAGCCATAAAATATAAATACCTGTGCAATCATACTTGTCTTGCGAACTATCAATGGTGCATTATGGAATTGTTAGCATGTTCACGCAACAAGATATTTGCGTAAAACATCTGGTGTTTTGCGCACTCTGTAACACCGACGCCTTCAACTATCGCGAGGTATCGGCCTCAAGGGAATGGGTTTTACGGTATTGTGTCGGAGTCATTCCCGTTATTCTTTGGAAGACTATGCGGAGCTTTGTCGAATCGCCTAGTCCGCATGCTTTGGCTATCTGATTTAGCTTAGGACGATCCGGAGCGATCAGCATTATTTTTGCGTGTTCTACTCGTCTTCGGCAAATGAATTCATGCGGCGTGTGGCCCAGACACTCACAGAAACGGTGTTCGAGCCAGCGTCGGGATATCGGAATGACCTTCATTAGGCGTTCCACGCCAAACGGTTCGGAGATATGCTTTTGGATGAATTTCACGGCGTCAGCAACGTACGGATCGTCCACGGAGAACACGTCGGTGGGCGAAGCTCCCGCTAAGCCACGGAGCCAATGAATCAACTTTAAACCATGAAAAAACAGAATAAATCAGGCCGAAGTATGTTCAGTCGCCCATATATTGTTCCGCTTTTGATCTCATTGAAAGCCTGGCTGCCGTGCCTCAACACACACGCCGAGGACTGGCCCACGCGGATGAAGAATACTCACCGCAACGGTATCAGCGGCGAGCGGCTATCGCTGCCACTCGAGCGGGCCTGGGTCCACGCCACGACCCGCGCGCCCCCGCCTGGACCGAATCGCCGTCCTTGCACGACTATCTTCACAACAAGTACAACCTGAAACCGCGCCAGAATTTCGACCGCTGTTTCGACGTGGCCGTGGTCGATTCTCGCGTCTATTTCGGATCGTCGACCAGCGGCACCGTTACATGCCTCGACTCCACGCGTGGCGGCAAAATACTCTGGACATTCTTCACGGGCGGGCCAGTGCGTTTTGCTCCGCACGTCGCCAACGACAGTGTCTACTTCGGCAGCGACGACGGCTTTGTCTATTGTTTCGACGCGGCCAGCGGATCGGTTGTCTGGAAAGAACGGGCCGGACCGTCGGATGATATGATCTGGGGCAACGAACACATGATATCCGTCTGGCCTGTACAAAAAAGATGCCCAACGAAAAGCTCATTGAATGAAGTATGAAATCGTTGTCGCTGAGAACTCGAAATGCCAAATCCAGCCACGCAATTCG
>CAZISU010001111.1:0-2538 GCA_964541935.1 uncultured Planctomycetaceae bacterium
CAACCTCGAGTTCGAAGAGGACGAAGAGCCTATCGCCGAGCCGATCCTGACGGAGATCAGCTCGCGCCTGAAGTTCTTGGACAAGGTGGGGCTGGATTACCTCACGCTCGACCGCCCGGCCGATACGCTCAGCGGCGGCGAGTTGCAACGTGTACGCCTGGCCACCGGGCTGGGCTCGGGGTTGGTGGGTGTGTGCTATGTGCTGGACGAGCCGAGCATCGGGCTGCACCCTCGCGACAACCAGCGGTTGATCGACGCCATGCGCGATTTGCAAACCAGCGGCAACACCGTGCTGGTCGTCGAGCACGACGAAGCCGTCATCCGCCAGGCCGATTGGCTCGTCGACATGGGCCCTGGCGCCGGCCGACACGGCGGCCAGATCGTCGCCCAGGGTACGCCCCAAGAAGTGTCCGACAACGACGATTCGCCCACCGGCCGCTACCTACGCGGTAAAGACAAAATCGAAGTGCCCGAGCGCCGCCGCAAAGTCGCCAAAACCCGCTCGATTACGTTGCAAGGCGTGACGACCAACAACCTCAAAGACGCCACGGCCGTGTTCCCGCTGAGCGCGTTGGTATGCGTGACGGGCGTGAGCGGCTCGGGCAAAAGCTCGTTGTTGAACGAGACCCTGGCCCCGGCGTTGGTGCGTCGCCTGGGTGGCGTGGCGCAAAAACCGGGCCCACACACCAGCCTGCGTGGCGCCAGCCGTATCGACAAGGTCGTGGAGATCAATCAGACGCCCATCGGCCGCACGCCGCGCAGCAACCCCGCCACCTACACGGGCCTGTTCGACGAGATCCGCAAGGTTTTCGCCAACACCCGCGGGGCCAAACAGCGCGGCTATCGCGTGGGCCGCTTCAGCTTCAACGTCAAGGGCGGCCGTTGCCCCGAGTGCCAGGGCCAGGGCCAGAAGAAGATCGAGATGAACTTCCTACCCGACCTGTACGTGACCTGCCCTGAGTGCGACGGCAAACGCTTCAACAACCAGACTTTGCAGATCCGCTACCGCGACAAGTCCATCGCCGACGTGCTCGATATGCGTGTGGACGACGCCGTGACGTTCTTCGAGAATTTCCCCGTCATCGCCCGCGGGCTGCTGAGCCTGCAAGAGGTCGGCCTGGGCTACATCACCCTGGGGCAATCGTCGATAACGCTCAGCGGCGGCGAGGCGCAACGCGTCAAACTGGCCACCGAACTGGGCCGCGTCGATACGGGCAAAACCTTCTACATCCTCGACGAGCCAACGACCGGCCTGCACTTCGACGATATCAAAAAACTGCTGGCCGTGCTGGGGCGGCTGGTAGACCTGGGTAACACGGTCGTGGTCATCGAGCACAACCTGGACGTAATCAAAACGGCCGACTGGCTCATAGACCTGGGCCCCGAAGGCGGCGCGTCTGGCGGAAACATCGTGGCCACCGGCTCGCCGGAAGAAATCGCGGCCATCGAAGGCAATCATACGGGGCGGTTCTTGCGGGAAATGTTGCAATGAGACTCGTAGGGTGCTTCCGCTACGCACCAGGAGATCCGTGGTGCGGACGCACCCTACATTTTTCCCGGAAATATCGGCCGAACCTTTTAGCCTCGGCGGGTTTCATTGCTGTTTAGTGTACTATACAGTAACGGTGGGCCGTTTTATAAATAATGCGGGAGCGGGTGCGATGGGTAAACAAGGTTTTTCGGGTCAACTCGAACGAATCGACCAGTGCTGCTGGCGGCTGCCAAAGGGCTCGCAGCCGGGGATGCGGGTCGAGGGTCGCATTTTCGCCGACGATAGGCTCATCGATCAGGTTCGTACCGACCAGGCCCCGCAGCAGGTTGCCAACGTGGCCACACTGCCGGGTATCCAGGTGGCCAGCTTGGCCATGCCCGACATTCACTGGGGCTACGGCTTTCCCATCGGCGGCGTGGCGGCCACCGATCCGGCGGTCGGCGGTGTGATTTCGCCCGGCGGAGTTGGCTACGACATCAACTGCGGCGTGCGACTGGTGCGTTCGAAGCTCGACCTGCAAGACGTGCAGCCGCAAATATCGCAACTGATGGCGACCTTGTTCATAAACATTGCAGCCGGCGTGGGCAAGAGCGGACCATATTTGTTCGGCGGCAAGGAACTCGACCGCCTGCTTCGCGAAGGCGTTTCCTACCTGAAGGAAAGGGGCCTGGCCACCGCGGCGGACGTGGATAACACCGAGGCCGGCGGCTGTTTGCAAGGTGCTCAGCCCGGTGCCCTCACGCCCCGCGCCAAGCAGCGTGGCGGCGACCAATGCGGCACGCTGGGTTCGGGCAACCATTTCCTGGAAATTCAGGTAGTAGACCAGATCGCCGACAAAGCGGCCGCCGCGGCCATGGGATTGCACGAGGGGCAAATCTGCGTAATGATCCATTCCGGATCGCGCGGCTTGGGCTATCAGGTCTGCGACGACGCGCTGAGGAAGCTGCGCGGCGTGCCGCAGAAGTACGGCATCGAGCTGCCCGACCGGCAGTTGGCTTGCGCGCCGGTCGAAAGCCCCGAGGGACAGGAATACCTGGCTGCCATGC
>CAZISU010001112.1:0-2525 GCA_964541935.1 uncultured Planctomycetaceae bacterium
CACCATAAAACCGAGGGTAAATATCGGGAAGTAATTACTGTACGAGTTCTTAGTATAATGGCTCCTGCCATTGCCGGTTTGTCAAATCGCTGGCATAATAATCCGGATGAGGGGTTTCAAGTGCGAAAACATCACTCAATCGAATGCTGAGAGAAAATATCATGTACGATTCGCTGAAAAATCATCTAATCGAACAGCTCGATGATATCCGCCAGAGCGGGCTTTACAAGGAAGAACGCCAAATCGCCACGCCCCAGGGCTCGCATATATCGGTCGTGGGCGGACGCGATGTGCTTAACTTCTGTGCCAACAACTACCTGGGCCTTTCCAACGACCCGCGGATCGTGGCCGCCGCCAAGGACAGCTACCAGCGCTGGGGCTTCGGGCTCAGCAGCGTGCGCTTCATCTGCGGCACGCAAGAGCTGCATAAGACGCTCGAAGCCAAGGTCACAAAATTCATGGGCACCGAGGATACGATCCTCTACAGTTCCTGCTACGACGCCAACGGCGGGCTGTTCGAGACCTTGCTGGGCCCCGAGGACGCCATTATCAGCGACCAGCTCAATCACGCCAGCATTATCGACGGCGTGCGGCTTTGCAAGGCACGCCGCTTTCGCTACGCCAACAATGACATGGCCGACCTGGAGGAACAGCTCAAACAGGCCTCCGACGCCCGCCTGCGGATGATCGCCACCGACGGCGTTTTCTCCATGGACGGCATCATCGCCAATCTGGCCGGCGTTTGCGATCTGGCCGATAAATACGACGCCGTGGTCATGGTCGACGATTCTCACGCCACGGGCTTCATCGGCAAAACCGGCCGCGGCACGCCCGAGTATCACGACGTGATGAGCCGCGTCGACATCGTCACCAGCACGCTGGGCAAGGCCCTGGGCGGAGCGTCGGGCGGATTTACGACCGGGCGGAAGGAAGTCGTCGACCTGTTGCGTCAGCGGAGCCGACCGTACCTGTTCTCCAACAGCCTGGCCCCGGCCATCGCCGCCACGACCATCGCTGTGCTCGACATGCTCAGCGATTCGACCGAGCTACGCGACCGCCTGGAAGACAACACCCAATACTTCCGCGCCGGCATGCGTGAGCGGGGCTTTGATATCCCAGCAGGCGACCACCCCATCGTGCCCATCATGCTCGGCGACGCCGTGCTGGCAACCCGTATGGCCACTATGATGCTCGAAGAAGGCGTCTACGTAATCGGCTTCAGCTACCCGGTTGTGCCCAAAGGCAAAGCCAGAATCCGCGTGCAACTCTCGGCTGCCCATTCCCGCGAGGATATCGACACGGCCATGAACGCCTTCGCCAAAGTCCGCGACGCCTGTATTAAGTAGGGTGCGTCCGCGACACACCAGGAAGTGCCAGTATTTAGGAATTGCCAGGCAACACCCATGCAAGTCTCATTCTCTGACCTTCGAAATCATACCCGTGACATCTTGCGGGCATTGGATCGTAACGAGTTGATAACGCTACTGTATCGCGGAAAGCCGAAGGGGGTGATTAGACCGATTGCAACGTTGCCGAAGGTTCGTGCCGAAGACGTGCCTGCATTCGGTATGTGGAGTGACCGGCCTGAGATGGACGATGCGACTGAGTATGTTCAGTCGCTGCGGGGAAAACACCGCGAGAAATCTTGAAACCGTAATAAACACCAACGGTGCGTCAGTCGCCCGCGATTTGATTACCAATCTTGCGGAGTTGAGCTTCTCGAACCGAGGCTTCGGCCGCGGGGTCGAAATCGGCAGGTTGCTTCAGCAGTCGTTGCAGTTCGGCCCGGGCCGTGCGACGAACGGGTTCGCTGTCGTCGCCGGCAATCGCCAACCAGATCGACGGGTCGTCGCTCATCTCTTCGGCGATTTCCCGCGGGCTTTGTTCGACGCCCTCGAAGGAGCGGACGATTCTCGCTATGCGGAAGCGTTGTTCGGTGTCGAGTTTCTGCCCGTCAAGGTTAGCCCCATCCAGTTTCTTCAAGAAAGTCAGCACACGGCAGCCGGCCTCTCGCAACTCTCTGTCGGCTGCCTCGCGGCGCGAATAGCTGTCGTGGCCGAGTTGTTCGACCAGTTGTTGCCAGCGTACATATTGCGGCGGCTTCCCCGCGCCGGCCAGACGCAGCAATTGTTCCTCGATCTGGTCGGCCCTCACCATAAGATCCCAACCCGGCCGCAGCCTGTAGAGGATCGGCAGCAGTGAGCTGCGACAGACGTCGCGATGTGCGATTAACAGTTCCCAGATCGTGGCCGCGTGGATAACGCGTTGTTTGGAACCGTTTCCCAACGAAAGAGTCATGCGCCGGCCCGGCTGTTGCAAAAAACGCATCGTGGCGGCCCGCTTTTTCTTATCGCTGTTGCCGTTGCCGTTTGGCTGGTTTTGATCGGACGTTTGGTTTGCAGCGACGGGCGTAAGTTCGATTTCCAGCAGCCCGGCTGTATCGAGCACGATAGAAATTCGCCCCTCTCGGGGTTTGCTATCGGCTGTGCCTTCTTGAAGCAAGGGGCCTCCTTGAAGCAAGGGCC
>CAZISU010001113.1:0-2523 GCA_964541935.1 uncultured Planctomycetaceae bacterium
CGCAAGTCGATGAACTGCAAACAGTGCCAAGGTGCCGGCTGTAAGATGTGCCAAGGTGAAGGCAACGAAGGGGACAAGCCGGGCATGGGAAAGATGGGCAAGGGCAAAGGCCAAGGCGACCGGCCCGAAGAAGAAAACGATACGGCCTTCCGCGATTCGCGCGTTCGGCAAAAGGTCACCAAAGGCTCGATGACGATCGAAGGTTTCGTCGACGGTCCCAACAAAAAAGGCCAAGTCGGCGAAGAGATCAAGCAGCAACTCGACGCGGCCAAACATCGCGATACCGATCCCTTGACCGGGCAGCGGATCCCGCGAAAACATCGCGAGAGCGTGAACGGATACTTCTCGGGCCTGCGCGGGGAAGGGAAGGATTAGCTTCGCTGTCGGCTTGTAGCCCGGCCTACGGGCTTTCTCAACGGGCTGTTAGTACGGAGGGGGGTGGGTTCTGTTTAACGAGCCTGTCCTCTATCCTCTTAATCACCCACTAAATTGTACGAAGAACCAATAAAAGTGAACGAAGAAAGCAAACGCTGAAAAACTAAAACACAAGCCAACTCCGTTGCAACTTCTTGTATTGTCGTGGCTATGATTGCTGGATTAAAAAGGAAGTGGATCGGTAAAGACATTTGGTTTCATTTGTAATTTGTAGAACCGTTTGGCGACAGCATCACCATACTGGCCTTCAAGTTTGCGCCACATGTCAGACGACAGCGGCAGAAACGCCAAAGTGTCGGACCCATTTGAATCGATACAAAACCGAATCTCGAAGTCAGGATTGAGGATTTCATTGAGTGTAACGATAGTGACATGACGATCTTCGGTTCCGATAGTCAAAGGAACTTTCACTCGCCGATCTTTGTAAGTGATGTACATTTCGAATCCGGCATCATTGTCAGCATCCACCTCCTCCGCAGACAGTGATTCGGTTTGGATGATGGATTCGCAGTATTCGACGATGATGTCGTCTTCTTCGCGCCAATCTACCCAAAAGATCGTGTCTTCGTCATCGAACAGTGCTTCGATAGCATTTTCGGACGGCGATTCAATAAGTCGAGTGATGAGTTCGTGATTCATTTTGTGTTGCAGTGTAGATGCCCAACTACTCTTTACCGAGCAGTCTCAAATTAATAATTGGTTGCGTCACTGCCCAGCAACGCTCCCACCCGATGACTCAATCCTAACAAATAAGTCGTGGGGGGGGCAATGGTCCGGTCCAACTGGCTAGAAAGTTTGCAATCTCTGTAGTCCCTGGCTAAACTCAAATATGTGCCGCTTGTGTCGGCCGCCGGCACAGACCGGGGCTCAAGCGGCTACGTTTTATCTTGAATTTCTTTAACTGCGGAGATTAGGCAATTGAATATTTGCTCGCTCGTTACGAGGTTTACATCCATCTCAGTGTCACTCGCGGTCACATTGTGCCTGTTACCCCAAGTAGTAGCTACTGCGGATGACAAGGCCAATCCGCCTTTGACGTGCGAAATGAACTCCAAGGTCGATCCTCGCGACGCCACGTGGACCCATTTCGGGTGGCAGAAGCACGGGGTCGTTCGACTCAACGGCTCCGAGGCAAGGCAAGCGTTGCCCGCTGAGCTTTATTTTATGGGCGGCGAGTGGGAGTTCAACAATTCTCAGATGCCGTATCTGGTCTATATGCCGGAGCGTAAGAGACTGATGCTAGCGGCATCGGTTGACAAACCGGCCATTAAAGCCACTGCCGTCTTCAGTGACGATTTCGGCAAAACGTGGACCAAGCCGAAGTGGATGCATACCGATGCCGCGGGTAAACCCGACATGGCGGCCGCGACACAGCTCACGTATCTAGGCAATGGCAAGCTCATTAGCGGACTGGAAACCAGATACTGGTCCAGCACGGACTTCGGACAGACTTGGAGCGATTATGCCCCCGTCCCCATCGGCTCCGAAGGCAAAATGATGTACCAGTGGGACCCCATGCTGGTCGACAAAGATCCGCAGACCGGCAAGGTTATCCGTCTGGTCGAGACTCGCTACAAACAAAACGGCAAGTTCAATACTCCGGAGTATTTCTCTCAGGGCTGCGTACGCTTTAGCACGGACGAAGGCAAAACCTGGAGCAAGGAAATCAACGTGCCCCAATGGAAAGGGTGCAATGAAATTGTGCTCTGCCGAGCGCAGAACGGCGATATTGTCGCCGCATGCCGCACCGATCTCCCCAAGCAGTATCAGGTGGGCTACGACGACCAATACAGCGGACTGGTCACATCGATATCCAAGGACAACGGCCACACCTGGTCAGAGCTGAACCATCTTTACTTCTGGGGCCGCCATCACCCGCATATGATCGTTATGCCTAACGGCCATATGGTGATGACCTACGTGATCCGCAACGGCTACACTTCCGGCCAGGATGGCCTGCGCCGCTTCGGCATCGAGGCGGTCATCAGCCAGGACAACGGTCGGACCTGGGATCTGGACCACAAGTACATACTGGCCTCGAATAATTACATTATGAAGGGCCACCGAGAAAACTGGGGCTCGCCCCAA
>CAZISU010001114.1:0-2515 GCA_964541935.1 uncultured Planctomycetaceae bacterium
AACTGCTGGTCGCAACCTGCTGGTCTTGCAGCTCGTACGGGCTAGCCACCCCCAGTTGTCCGGCCTTGGCCACATTCCAGCCCTGCGGGAGCATCTCCGACACGTTGTTCTGTCCGCATTCCTGCAACATGACGATGTCCGGCTTTTCCCGCTCGATCAATTGCAGCAGCAGTCGGTTGTCAACTAGCTCACCGCCCACGTTGAGCGTTAGCACCCGCAGCGTCGCTTCGTCCGCGTTAGAAAACCCCAGCGGAACACAGAACCCCATAATCGGCCAAACGCCAACCCAGCCCGCCACCGCAAGCGGCCCCAACAGCGACCACCGCCGTCGCGCCAAAACAACAGGCACAAGCACCAGCAGCGGCAGCAAGTAAACCCATCGTGGCCCATAAGCAAGTATGGTCGGCAGCCACAATCTGTCGGTGCCCGCCCACAATAACAGCCAGACACAAATGATGAAGACCAGATAGAGATAAGTGGCCGCCGCCATGATCCTGACGCCTTTAGAATTCCCCTCAACTAACTCTGACTGCCGTTCCAGTAGGCATCGCTCGTCGGTTTTCGGAATCTGGGACCGGCAGTTTCTGTTGCTTCGTGTGAATCTCCAACGCAATGGATACCTACTTTTTATCATCAACAAGCCGTAATAATGAGAAAATTGGCTGTGAATATCATGTTGTAAACGCCGGTCGAATAGTGCAGCGCTTTCCGGTTTAATAATGCAGCTCTCGGGGTTCGTTTCAGTTTAGTATAATTTACCTTGGGGTTCTACGGAAGAAAGACTTCCTCCCCATGGGGAGGATCGATTTTGACGGTTTGTTTAGTTGCCTGAATTGGCCCTCTTGGGCTGGTTTTTTCGATCTCTCGACCGCTTTGTCGCCGTCAGCATTCACTCCCTGCGTGCTTCGGATGCCTGACTGGGAAAATGGAGTTTTCGTCCATGAGTGCCCGATCACGACCTGGAAAGCTGCCAGCAGGCGGATCAGGTCAAAGTTATTTGTGCGCGGTATGGCCATAGAAGCGGTTCATCCGGTTGAAGCATATGTGGACTTGAGAAAGTATGGATATGTCGGTGGAGCACCTCCCCCTCCGCCGGAAGGGTGGCACTGCGATCACTTGGTCGGTTGTAGCGTATGGTGAAGGGTTGGGACTGCGCCGTGACGAACTCTTTCTGACGGGAAACTCGCGAACTGAGCTACGAGTTGCTCCAGAGAAGCTTCTTGTCTTTCCCTTGAGAAAGCCATCGCAGGTGTGCGTGAATGCAACGACGGGCTGCCAACCGATGGTGAGCCCTGCCTGCCTTGCTGAGAGAATACGCGTCGACCAGACTGATTAGACGCTGTTGCGTTTCACAGATCCTGTTCAACGCCGCGGGAGTGTGCGACGCGGGCCCATATCCTTCCAGAAATCGTTCCTGCAACCTGTCGACGTGTGCCGCACTGTTTGTGAGACAGCGTTTTTCGTCATCAAGATACACTAGCATCCGCAAGGCATCGACCTGCGTCGGCCCTTCGTTGCAACCGAAGAAATCGAGTACGACTATGCCTTGACTGTTGGCAAGAACATTCCACGGCCCGAAATCACCATGGCGCCCCGTCACAAGCACCTTGCTGTCGTCAAGCCGCTCCAGTTCGCCCTCCAAGTCACCCATCACTTTCCCCGCAAGGTTGGGCGCACGGCGCCCTGGGTTCTCCTTATCGATTCTCTCCATGAGTTCCTCGCATCGTTGCACGACGACTTCGGCGGCTCGAACATTCCCCTCGCGGATACCCGTTGTCTGCTGAAAGTGTTTCAGCCAACGGCCACACAGGAAGTAGTGACGTTGCAGCGATTCGAACTTTTCGGTCGGGGATAGATAGCGCGAGTACCGCGAGAGATCAGCCAGTTCGTCTCCTTCTACAAACCGCATCAGATACGTATCGATCTGGGGGAGGACCGCCAGCGGGCAAGGAACCGAACACCCTTCGATGTCTTGGAAACTCTCATACAGCTTCTTTAACGCCTCGTATTCAACAACGGCTTGATTCTCTTGCTCGACGACTCGCTGGTTATGCGCATGGTGGACTGTTGTCTTGGCGACAAAACGGCTGCGGCCCGTGCCGGTGTCACCCGCAAGAACGACAATGGTCGAATAGGGCCTGGAGATCACGCGCTCCACGGTACAAGACTCCAGACGGCCGCCTTCCCGGGCTACGCAATCGGCCAGAACGGACCGAATCGCGTCGAAATGCTGGTTGGCGTCTTCAGGCGGGCTTGCGTCGTTGGAGGTTGTTTGGGGCATGGGGACTGGCGGTCTTTCGGAACGAGATGCATTTCCGTGAATTGTCTTACCTTGGCTAGACATTGAGCGAGAGTGACTCGCTAGAAATGCCGCATGGCTTCCTTGAACAGGCGGGCTGACTGTGCCATTCTAAAGCGAGCGTCACTCCATCTATCAATCGACAGGCATCGAGTACGAGCTTGGCTGTGTTCGCGTTTTGCCAACATGACGTGCGCCGAGCATGCAAACACCGTG
>CAZISU010001115.1:0-2514 GCA_964541935.1 uncultured Planctomycetaceae bacterium
CGCTGGAGCATAAAACGGTCGGGTGGAGGTTGCTCGGACACGCTGAAATACCAAGATTTGCTGGGACTGCTATGTGGCTTGGGTATTCGCAACCTGGTGCCGGTTTGCAACTTCGGACGGATCAAGCCTTCGCCAGACGTATCAAACGGCGGCCACCTCGCGTGTCAGTCGATTTAATTCTTGCGAATACTTCTGGTTGTCAAGGAGATTTCTCAGTCGCAGTTGTGGTTCCTCCGTGGGGATGCCATATCGTTTTCCTGCTGTGATTGCCTCTTCACAAAGGCTTTGTTGGTGCTGCGGATCGATGGTCGATCGGCCGGCCTGAGTGAGTATTTCGACGTGAAGCTCTTGAAGCGATTGACGCCACGTGTCGCTGATCGGCTTGGAAAGGCGTTGACTTACCAGTTTAGTCGCCATTTGATGATTATTGGCAGAGACCAGTAAGGCGATTTGCTGCTCGATATCCGGGCGATCTTGATCCAAGTAGCGGTCGTAAGTCGGAAATAAATCGGCGGCCAACATGAGCACGGCGCTCAATCCCAGAGACGCTACGGCGAGCAAGAAACCCCGGCGAAGGCTAACCAGGATCGAGTCCTTCATGAGGGAGTCTCGCGGGTCATTTATTATCCGCGACCAGAGCCAGCTCACCGAGATACAGACCCCGGTAACACCGCTGAGAACAATCTGTTGAAACATGTTGTTCCAGCCAAAAAACCAACTCGCACCCACAATTGTCGCCGAGAAAATAAGGCAGGCTGCCAGGCGGCGAAGCCAGGGAGAAGGCGAGCCATCCCGGGCGAGGGTTTTGCGAGGATGGAGGGGGCCGTGAACGCGATTGCGGTTGATATTGCGATATTTCATTTGAATCGTTCCTTGTGTATAGTTGAGTGTGATATTGGATTATTGAGGTTAGTTGGCGGCGTCTCTTGCGGACGCTACACCGTGTCATTTCACTCCACTGCGAGCCCCTCTTTAGTGATCCCCAACTCGGCGAGAAGTTCGTCGGCGTTGTCCAGGAAAAGTGGTGCCAGGGGGCTGGCTAGGGCTTGCCGTAATCCCCGTCGGTATGACTTATTCAACAGGTCTGCCGTGGTCTTGCCGTATGAGACGTCGAGCTGCACGACATTCACAGATCCCAACGCACTTCGTGCAAATGCCACACGGTGCCCGCCCTTGTTGCCGTAGTGAATCAGCTTGAGGTTCTCCGCAAGCGCCGGGTCGACGGGTGGGTAAACAATAAAACGATCTACTTGTGCATGTTGACGAGGCAAACCTCCCCATGCGGGGCCTTCCAGCAAGAACGGGCCCGTGCATGTCGCTCGGACGATTGCGTCAAGTGTGTCGTCGGCCGCGCCAGTGATTTGAGCTAAACCAGCCGGGGACACGTACATCACGCCCTGGGCGAGGAGATGGACGGCCTGCGAGGCCGAGGCATGGGCCGTTTCTGCCAGTTGGAGTAAATCGGGCAGAAGCGAATCTAGGCGTTCTTTCCAGGATGCTTTCGACGCTCTCCTGTGGCAGGGGCGTCGCCCTTATGTCCCACTGAAATTTGTCGACCAGTTCTGTGTCAGGGCGGCAAGTCGCTATGCTTGCGAGCATAGGCAAATAGGCCTGGGCCACGTCAGCCGCGATACGTTCTGAGGGCAGGGCCTGAAAGTGATCGGTTCGGATGAACCTCACGTTCCCCAGAGGACCACTCACGGAATGGTTGCTGTGAACACGTTCCTGGTGCTCGGAAACTTCTGTCGCCTCCAATGCTTGATGTTGTTCAGCCAGCAACCCGTCCGCAAGCGTTAAGCGTGCAGATCAGCGGATACAACATTGACGACGTGACCCACTTCCAGGTCGATCATCTAAGAGATTTCATCAGCACGATTGAGGATGAACGGGCACGGACGATCATCGGCCAAATTGACGCCATCACCCAATATCTGATTGAGATGGATCTGGGATACCTATCTCTGTCTCGCAGGGCCGGAACGCTATCGGGCGGCGAGGCCCAACGAATCAAGTTGGCCAAACACCCTCCCCGTACAATACGCTTTTCGAACTTGTCTCTTTGACTCTCTCTTTGTAAGTGCTTTATTGGCCGAAGTTTACCGATTCCGCGTCCGTTTCGGTCGGCTGAAATCGAGCGCAACCTATCGCGAAATTGGAAGCAAATAGTTAACAACAAAGAGAATCTGGCTGTTAACTGAGAGCGCTGGCATGGTTGCTCGAAGTGATTCTGTTTCACTTAATGACTACTCCGTTTATGCGGCATGTAGCGGCACCAAATCAGCATCCGAAACGATTGACTTCTTCTTGCCCCGAGCGGTCCTTTCGATCGCTTGCTGGGAAAGGTAAGTTTGAGGTAATCCCGGTGTACAAAAAGATTGCCAACTGCCGTTTTCACCCTTTAATACACGATAATAACGCCCATGCGAGAGATTTTCCAGCCCCTGCTGTTCCTGCTTGCCCGCTCCACTGAAGAAGACCTGCGTCGCCAGATTGAGTTTCTCAAAGCCGAGAACG
>CAZISU010001116.1:0-2514 GCA_964541935.1 uncultured Planctomycetaceae bacterium
CTGCTGGCCGACGTCGATCCGGAGCCCGGGCGGAAGTTGGCCGATCAAACCCTGGGGCAGTTGCGAGAATTTCTTCTGGAACGGGACGAACAGCAGATCCGCCCCATCCTGGACGGGCTCAACAGCGATCTGATCGGCTGCTTGGTCAAACTCATGAGCGAAGAGGATCTGATAGCCATCGGTAGCAAGCTCTTCCACCCTTTGCCGGGAACCCAGATCGGTGTCAAGGGATACCTGGGCGCTCGCGTCCAACCCAATTCGCCCACCGACAACGTAGACGACATTGTCTGGCAGGTGTTTTGTGGCTGGTCCTACGCGGTGGGCGACGTGTTGCTGGGCACAAACCCGGCCAGCAGTGATCCTGATAAGGTGATGGCCGTGGAGGCGGCGCTGTTGGACATCCGCCGTACATTTGCCGTTGAGGAAATACTGCCCCATTCGGTTCTGGCCCACGTCGACATCCAGGCCGAACTGGAGAGGCGGAACCCCGGCACAACGGGCATCTGGTTCCAGAGTTTGGCGGGCAGCACGGAGGCCAACGCTACCTTCGATCTGACCGTGGAAAAGATGCTGGATTATGCCGCTCTGCGGACCGGAAAATATGGCTTCTATTTCGAGACGGGGCAGGGCTCTGATTTTACAAACGGCCATGGCGATGGAACAGACATGGTCATCCACGAGTCCCGCAAGTACGGCTTAGCGCGTCTACTAAAACGCAAGGTAGGCGAGGCCCTGCGGCGGGCCGGACAAGAGTTTTCGCCGTGGGTACACGTCAACGACGTGGCGGGGTTCATCGGCCCCGAGGTGTTTCGCACCAAGCAGCAACTCGTGCGCTGCTGTCTGGAAGATATTGTGATGGGCAAACTCCACGGGCTGACGATCGGCCTGGACGTCTGCACGACGTTGCATATGGACGTCAGCCTCGATGATCTGGACTGGTGCCTGGAGCGGATCGCGCCCGCCAATCCGGCCTACCTGATGTCGTTACCCACCAAGAACGACCCCATGCTGGGTTACCTGACTACGGGATTCCAGGACCACGTGCGGCTGCGCCAGCGTTTTGGCTATCGGGTCGACGATCGTATGTGGGCTTTTTTCCAACGACTGGGAGTGATCGACGAATCAGGAAACCCCACGGAGCACTTCGGCCAGCCCTTGTGGGTGTGGATACAATATTGCCGAGCCAAGGGGGATGCTCGTCCGCTGGAGCAGATCGAAGCCGAGGGGCGGCAAAAAATGGAGGAAGTACGCTCTCGAGGAGTCTTTCTGGCCGAAGGCAGTGGAGAGAATTCTTGGGATCTGACATCGGAGTTGGACCGGAAAATCCACGATCTCTACGATGACGCCAAACGGTGCATTCACGTTGAGTTGACCCCCAAATTCCTGCAATCCCTTTCTGGATCGGCCCTTCTGCGCAGCACCTCCAAGGACCGAACCGACTATCTTCTCCATCCTCAAAGTGGAGAAAAGCTAGACGCTCCTTCCCAAGAAATCGTCCGATCTCGGCGAGCAAAACGTACGGCCGCGTGTCAGATCCAGATCGTCGTTTCGGACGGGCTGAACGCTAACGCAATCATGGACCATGGGCATCTGGCCCCATATCTGTCTGATGTGCGTGACGAGCTACAGCGGCAAGGTTACACGGTGGAGCCGGAACTGATGGTTTTGCATGGAGGCCGCGTCCGCGCCGGATATCAGATCGGTGAATTGCTCTTCGGGAAGGTGGGGGAAGCCTCCGATCGTCGCTGCATTATCCACGTCATCGGCGAACGGCCTGGCAGTATGCATCACACGTTTTCGGCATACATCACGGCACTGCCGACAGCACTCTGGGGCCAAGTTGGCCACGCGGACCACAATGTCACCCGTGTAGTTTCCGGCGTGGCGGATACAGCATTACAGCCCGCCGCGGCTGCCCGGGCTTCGGTCAAGATCGTCAAAAAGCTTTGGACAAAAACAGCCTGACCAGGAAGTGTGTCCAATCACGTGGTGAATTTAAAAAGGCGATGCTTGCAAACCGTATTACTGTCGAGATTACATTGCGGCTTCACATTCCGCAACCTTGCGCTTGTAGAACTCGTCGGTAAGAAGCCACTCTTGGTAGAGGCCTTTGAGTTGCCGCAAACGACCGGCCACTTGCCGCTTGGTGAATTTCGGCGATGCCGCCGGTTTGTCGTCGGCTGCGGCCGTGGATTTCGGCTTGGGCCGTGGCGTCGGCAGGGCCCGTTTCGGCGTCGCCTTGCCAGAGGGCTCGAAGACCATGACTGTTAGCGTTTTCGCGGGAACAAGGTGCCGCCACAAAAACGCCTGCATCCTGTCTTCCGCGGGCACGGCTTCGTGGGTAACCTTGCGGCCATCGATTACTGCCCGGCCTCGGATGGCTAGCGTTACGGGCTGAGTTGTTTTTTTCAGACGCGTTTTCATCCCGAACTTTACGCTGTCCTTGCCTTTGGGCAGGACGGCTTTGGGTGACAAGAATCCTTCCGGCGGGTCCTTCAGGCTGAGGCGGATGTC
>CAZISU010001117.1:0-2513 GCA_964541935.1 uncultured Planctomycetaceae bacterium
AACGCCCTGCGGCACAGCCAATCTGACGAAGTAGAAGTCCGCCTCACTCAGGCAGACTCTCAAGTCGAGTTGGAAATTGTCGACCGTGGCATTGGATTTGATCCCTCGAATATCGAGGAAACACGTTTTGGAATCCAGGGCATGCGAGAGCGGGCAAGACTGCTTCGCGGCCAAATGGAGATTGACAGTTCGCCGGGAAATGGTACCCGGGTGTTCGTTAAAATGCCGATTACCCCGATCTCCGAGGTGGGCGGCGATAGATAAGCGACCGGAGTAACAAATGAGTAAGAAAATTAGGATACTGATTGCGGATGACCACGAAGTCGTTCGCTGTGGATTGAAGACACTGTTGGCCGACACCGACATTGAAATCATCGCCGAAGTATCGACTGGTGCGACGGCGGTTAAGTACGCCATCGAAAACGACGTCGATGTAGTGCTGATGGACATCCGCATGCCAGAAGGCGATGGCCTCACGGGCCTCGGCCGCATCAAACTCGACAAGCCGGAATTGCCGATTCTGATGCTTTCCACATTCGACAACCCTACATATATCGCCCGCGCGGTTGCACTCGGCGCCAGCGGCTATCTACTGAAGGGTTGTACGCGGGAGCATCTGATCAAGTGCATCCAAATGGCCGCAGCTGGCGAAAGCGCTTGGACTCGCGACGAGTTGCGTCGCGTCACCGGCGCCTTGGCCACACCGCGTCTGGCAGCCGACGTCGAGGTTCCCTTGACACAACGCGAGAGCGAAGTCCTTCGTCAACTGGCTTACGGCCTGACGAACAAGGAAATCGCCCAAGCGCTGCACATCAGCTACGAAACAGTCAAAGAGCACGTGCAGCACATCCTGCGTAAGATCGGTGTCTCCGACCGTACACAGGCGGCCGTTTGGGCGGTTCGCAAAGAACTGGTCTAGGCAAAGACCGCTCCGAAATGAGCAATAACTGTCGGTTGTCCGAAACGGTCCGAGACGGCGATGGCATGGTCGCGCGTGGTGTAAATCGCGCGCACACTTGCCGTCGTCCGTGACGATCGTTTCCGCGCCGGCGGTGGTTAATCGCGACGAAAGCATCCCAGCGAAAAACCAATCTCGTGAAAACGCTAAATTACACACCGGTCGGATCAAGAAGCATTTTGATCGTACTGGCGGTTCTCTGCTTCGCATGGCCGCCGGGTGGCTGGGCTGCTTCAGCCGAGCGAGACTATAAGTTCGAGCGGCGGATCTCTCGTCCCGTGCTGGAAAACTATCTTTCACGCGCGGTTACTTCGCAGGATCTCTTAACGGACTCGCGAATTCTAGATGCGAACATCGCCATGTTAAAGAACATCGGCGCAAAATTCGCCGGCCGCGCGGTTTACCGTTGGGGCACCGAGGCGCAGCTGCCGGAGATCTTGCAAACGGCCAAAAAGAATGCCGCCAAAGTCCACCAGGCCGACGCGGAGATTATTCTGCAAGCGGCCGCTTTCGAGATCGTTACCACGGAGGTCGAGCGACTGGCCGTTCCAGCCCGGGTTTTTAAGGCATTCGGACGCCCGGTCGAATCGCGCAATTTCAGCTACGCGTCCATGCTCTTCCCAAAAGGCACCATGAAGGACCATTGGTCAAAGGGCTCGTCGGTACCGGATATCAGCCGCCCCGAGACAAAACTGTGGTTTTATTACCTGGCCGCGTGTTATATCGACATCGGCGTCGAGGCGATCCACTTCGGCCAGGTCGAGCTGATGGGACGCAACGACCCCGACTGTCGACACTGGGACGAGGTCCTCAAACACGTGCGTCGCTATGCCGCTCGAAACGCTCGCCGCCGCTTCGTACTTTGCGACGGACATGTGCCCAGCCACGGCTTAATGCGAGGAAAACGGACACTTCTGGACTTCAACTCGTTTCCGCTACTAGTCGTCGAGGTTCCCGAGCGACCACAAGAGGGCGTTCTGAAGATGGGCCACCTCGACACGATTTACGGTCGCAGCCGTGGCGGACGCACACCCAGCGGCTGGCAATGCGAACACTTGCCCTATCTGGTCGAGGTCGACAATTGGGGAAGCAGCAAACAGCCCGGCAAACCCGGCTTGGGCGGCGGTTGGGTCTGGGGCTACGACGAGATGTCATGGTTCGCCCATCAGGACGAAGCCTATCGGAACCACTGGTTGCGCTACGCCTGGAGGTGGGTAAGGGAACACGACCCAGCCGGTTTCTTGCAAATGCCGTGCAGTCGGGTGGTCCACTCGCCGGTCGAAGGTCGCTGGTGGTATTGGGCAAATAGCCCCAGCAAAGCGATTCCACACGGCTATAACCAAGAACCGACCATCAAAGCAATCTGGGCTGCCGACAGCCACGATTCTCAAGATCATTGAGGTACGTGCAAGCACGCACCCGACGGGTTAACAATTATTGTAGCACAGCCGCCCTCGGCTGTGTTTCCGGGATTAATCATTTCCGCGGTTAATCTCCAAAATACTCGCTCACCGGCTCGCCGCCCGCGCGGGTGCATAAGCCCTGGTACAAACGC
>CAZISU010001118.1:0-2513 GCA_964541935.1 uncultured Planctomycetaceae bacterium
GAACCACACAAAGAATGGCATTCGGAGGCACCGGCAGCCATTGCCTGGGCAGCGCCGAGTTCGACTACTTCCGCTTTACGGCCGGCGCATACTTGCCCCCAGGTGCCGATCCCATCCCCGAGCCACCTCTGCCGCCCATCGCCGTCGATAAGGAAATCTATGTGGCTCATACACAACCGGGCGTGGGCAAATGGGTACAGTGCCGCGATATCACGCCGACCGTGCGAGAGGAACGCCATTATGAATTAATCGTGGATGGAGATACGCCCCAGAACGGTCGTTGGCGGCGAACAACCGACAACGGCGCAACCTGGTCCGACTTCGAGACCTTGCCCGAGCAGGTTTTCTACGAAGGTGGGAAGCGGATTTTCTGGGGCCCCTGGCCACAGGTTTACGATGCCCAGCACGATCGCTATGTGGGGATTTGGCTCCGCCAGACCGATAAGAGCTACAACCAGTGTTTTGCCCGCACTTCAGAGGACCTGGGCTTTACCTGGGGCGAGTCGACCATGCTCAAATATGAGCCGGGCGCCGACTTCGACCCGGCCAACCCTTTCAACGCCGACTTCTTGAATAACAACCACTCCTACTTCGGCAACGCGATTATCCAGCATTCCAACGGCACCTTGATTACGCCTATGGGGCACGTAAAAGATCCCAGCGGCTCGGGCGGTCACAACACGGGCATGTGCTTTGTCGGCGAGTGGAACGAGCAAGAACAAGACTACGATTGGACGCCCAGCAATCGCGTAACCGCCTCTTCCCAACAAATTTCTTATACGTACGGTTTACAGGAACCGGACATTGCGGAATTGAGCGACGGGCGGGTGCTGGTGGCCTGGCGTGCCGGCGCCGGCACGGAAACGCCCATGCGCAAGTGGATCAGCGTTTCCGACGATGGTGGCCATACATTGGGCGATATCCAGGAGCTGAAATACGATGACGGCACCAGCTTCGTTTCAACCATATCATACTTCCGCTTTATACGCCACAGTGTGACGGGCAAGCTATATTGGATCGGCAACATCGGCGGCAGTGCGCGTTACCCCTTGGTCATCGCCGAAGTCGACGAGGAAAACGTTGCTCTCATCCGCGATAGCGTTACGGTCGTCGACGACCGCCAACCGGGCGATGGCGCTAGCCTGCAACTTTCCAATTTTTCGGTGATCGAGAACTATGCCACGCACGATTTCGAAATCTATCTAATGCGACTGGGCGCCGACCCGAATGACTTCTACGGCAACGACAGCTACAAGTACTCTATCAGCTTCAGCAACATCTCGCTGCCCGGCGACGCCAACTGTGACGGAGTGGTCGACGAAGCCGACGCCACGATACTGGCCACCAACTGGCAAACTTCGCTCGACGCCACCTGGGTGATGGGCGATTTCAACCTCGACGGCCACGTGAACGACGCCGACGCCACAATCCTGGCCGCCAATTGGCAAACGACAAACGCCCCCCCGGCCAGCGTTCCCGAACCGTCGACATTGATGCTCTTGCTAACAGCCGCCGCGACTGTACTCGCCACGCTCCGCGTGGCGAAAAAGTAGGGCAATTGCCGGACTGAGAAAAAATCTTCAAATACAAAACCATATCAGATAAACCAATGATGAATCTGCAACGTTCCCTCACATCGGCTCTGTTGATCGCCGTGATAGTTTCCGTGGCAGCCACACTTTCCCACGCCGTGCCCACCGACTACCAGGATTCGGCCGTCTTCGACTATCGCTACGAATTCGGCTCCGTCGACCCCAGTAATCCGGCCCACATTGACCTGGACGGCAACGGACTGCCCGACCTTACTGCCTGGCAATCGCCCACGCTCAACCCGGCGGCTGGAACCGTCGAGTTGAATCTCTCGGGCAATTACTCCGATGCCTATTTAAACCTCGATCCCGAGGTAGGCTCGATCTGGCAAAATACCGACATCGACCTAAATTCGGGCTACACCATCGAATTTCGTGCCAAGGCCGGCACGCCCAAGGCCGGCAACACCTATTCCAGTGGTATCGTCGCCACGGCCAACAACTCGAGCCGTGAGATCTGGCTTGTCTACGGACCAAACGGCCAGGGCTGGGGCAGCGGCGCAGAGCCTACTCTGGGCACTAACGATAACGCCGCCGACTTCCATACCTTTCGCATCGTATCCGAACCGGGTGGCATGGACTATTGGGTTTGGCGCGACGGCCAGTTGCTCAACCCAGACGCGGTTGCCCTGCCGCCCACGGCTTCTAACGTCCCACGCATGGCGTTTGGCGGAATCGGCGGCCCGTGTCTGGGCGAGAGCCAGTACGACTATTTCCGCTTCACGGCCGGTGCCTACCTGCCGTCGGACGCCGATCCCATCCCCGTGCCGCCACCCGCGCCGATTGAGGTCGAAAAGGAACTCTATGTGGCTCACAGCAAGCCCGGCGTGGGGCTATGGGTGACTGCCCGTGAAATCACGCCGCAAATCCGCGAGGAGATACATTACGAGCAATCGACCAGCGACACTCCCAAGGCCGGCCAAC
>CAZISU010001119.1:0-2513 GCA_964541935.1 uncultured Planctomycetaceae bacterium
AAAGGCGGCCAATTCCTGGAAACGGCCGGGCAGATTCGTGCCGTGGCGCTCGATAAAACCGGCACGCTCACGCTCGGCCAGCCCGAAGTAGTAGCCGTCGAGCCGGCCGCCGGTCGAACGGCCGACGAGGTTCTGGCGGTGGCCGCGGCGCTGGAATCGCACAGCGAACACCCGTTGGCCAGGGCTATTGTCGACGAGTCGCGGCGGCGAGGCTTGGTTATTCCCTCGGCAAAAGACTTCACCGCCATGCGAGGGTTCGGCGTGCGAGGAACAGTGGACACCGAGACATTTTTTGTGGGCAACCCACGCATGTTTACCGACGACTCATTCGCCGATATCCCGGCCGGCTCTGAAACCATCGAAAGAGAAGAAGAAAAACAAGCCGCCTTAGGCGCGACGCCGGCCATGGTGGCAACCGCCGATTCGTTTTGGGGTACAATTCGTCTGGCCGACCGCCCGCGCCCCGAAGCCGCTCAGGCTGTGGCCGAGTTGAAAAACCTCGGCTTGGAGTCCGTCTCCATGCTGACCGGCGACAGCCATGCGGTTGCCCAATCGGTCGCCCAACAGGTCGGGGTCGACCACTGCTATGCCGAACTGTTGCCCGATGAAAAGGTGACACAGGTCCGCAAGATCGCCGCCAAAACCGCGCCCATGGCCATGGTCGGCGACGGTGTGAACGACGCCCCGGCGCTGGCCGCCTCGCAATTGGGTATCGCCCTGGGCGCCGAAGCCAGCGACACGGCTCTGGAAACGGCCGACGTAGCCATCATGACCGCCGACCTGGGCCGCGTGGCAGAGCTGTTTCGCCTGGGGCGCGACACTAGAAGGATCCTTGGCCAAAACATCTTCCTGGCACTCGCAATCAAGGCCGTCGTCCTGGCCGCCGCCTCGGTCGGGCTGGCAACGCTCTGGATGGCCGTCGTGGCCGACGTCGGCGCCAGTATGTTAGTAATCGCAAACGGCATGCGCCTGACCGGCGGACGTCAACAAGACGTCTAGCGGTCCCGAACCACAGCCGTCCTCGGCTGGGTGCCATGGTCCACGCTTGCGTGGCCATGTTTGAGGTATCCGCTGGGAGCAATTCACATGCCCACGGCAAGCGTGGGCATGGCACCCGGCTTTAGTTCTCACCAAAAGCCCATCATCTTTTGCTTGACAGCCGAGTAAGCATCGGGTAAGTTCAAATATATTCACAATATATTCGCCACCTGCCCGCTGCACGCCGCGAAACATTATTGATGTAAGTCCCATTACTACAGCCTTTTACGGACACAAGGAGCAAGACATGAGCCGACAACCAAAACGGTTCCTGCTGATCGCTACTTCGACCTTTCTGCTGCTGGCACTCGCAGCACCGCTCTTTTCCGACAGTCCCAACCCGGGCGACCTGGATTACGCGGGCAGGGATGGGGCAAATATTTATGTATCCAAGCTGGGTGACAACAGCGACGGCAGCTCGTGGGCCACGGCCTACAATTCGATCCAAGCGGCCCTTCTGAGCATTCCCGACGACCAGGGCGGACATCAGGTCATCGTGCGGCCCGACCACTACATGGAACCGAATCTGGCGCCTAACCAAAAAGGCGCAGCCGGATCGTATAACCAACTCGTCGGCGACGTCGACGGCACGCTCGGATCCGGGGCAAGCGGCTGGGTGACGATCGACGCGGGCGATCCCACGCAGGGATTTAAGAGCTGGGATTGGTGGACAAACATCGCCGCCTCGCAGGAAAATTGGCCCGACGGCAACAACGATGAAAACGTTTCCAGCATCATCTGGGATCGCTGGGCCCTGAACAACATATACGCCACCGGCGGCGACGCGGCCCTGTTTTGGGATCTCACTCACGAAAGCGGCAACGGTTTTACTATTCTCGTCGAAGATTGCGTCGGTATCGGCCGAGCTTTCGGCGGTGGCGTCGTTTATCCCATCGTGCGACCCGACGAGCCCAGCATATTCCGCCGCTCGTATTTCATGGGACTCGATTGGGTCGGCGACACGGCAGCCGTGCTCGTCGGCGGATGGGAAACCACCATGCCCGACGATCCGCACGTGGTGTTCGAAGACTGCGTGCTGGTCCATCCCGACAACGCGGTGGCCGCTTCTTACGCAAGCCGAAGCGCTCGCGCAGAATTCGATAACTGTCGCCTGATTTCCCTCAATTTCACCCAACCGAAATTAAGCGAAATGACCGGACTCATCTACGTCCGCGGCACCGCGGCCGACAAGCTGCACGTCGATCTAAACGATTGCCTGCTGGCCGGATACAAACTTTTCGGCACAGATGCCCCGGCCGATCTGACTTATTCAATCGAAGGCGAAGTGCTGGCATATGTGCAATTTCAGCAAGGTGTCCCCGGGAATTTCACGCGGCTAGGCGCCTGGCCGTCCGAGGCCTTTAGCCTTATTGCCCCACCCGCGCCTGGTGGAACGGCGGCCTACACCCAAAGCGCAATCGAGCTTATGTCGCCCATTATAATGGTCGTTGGCGATGCAAATACAGATGGCGTGG
>CAZISU010001120.1:0-2509 GCA_964541935.1 uncultured Planctomycetaceae bacterium
AAGGTCAAGGTTCCGCTGGGGTTGCCACCGGTTCCGGTTCCGGATGACAATCCCATGACGGCCGCGAAGATTGCTCTGGGCGAGAAACTCTATTTCGACAAGCGTTTGAGTAAGGACGGCACGCTTTCCTGTGCGACCTGCCACGACCCGGCCATGGCTTGGGCCGAGCACGAGCCGACCAGCACGGGTATCGGCAATCAGGTAGGCGGCGCTAACTCTCCGACGGTTATCAATTCGGCCTACGCCACGACACAGTTCTGGGACGGCCGCGCGGCGACACTCGAAGAGCAAGCCCTGGGGCCGATCGAGAATCCCATCGAGATGGGGCACGATCTGGATGCGATGATTGCCGATTTGGGCAACATGCCCGATTACAAAGACGCCTTCCAAGAGGTTTTCGGCAGCGGCGTAACCCGCGAGAACATAGCCAAGGCGATTGCTGCCTTCGAGCGCACGGTGCTCAGCGGCAATTCGCCTTACGACCGCTTCAAGGCCGGTGACAAAAAGGCGCTGAGCGATTCGCAGCAGCGCGGCATGGAGCTTTTCGAAGAGGTCGGTTGTTCGACCTGTCATACTCCGCCAGTGTTCAGCAATTTCCGCTTCTACAACGCGGGAATCGGCATGGACAAGACCCCGCCGGACGAGGGCCGCAAAGCGGTGACGAAAAAGGCCAAGGATCTGGGTAAATTCCGCACGCCCATGTTACGCGAGGTCGCCAACACGGCCCCGTACTTCCACGACGGTAGTGTGGCGACGCTGGAAGAGGCCGTGTCGATTATGGCCGACGGCGGGAAGAAACACCCCAAGGTTTCTTTCATGCTCAAGGCAGTGGGCGAAAATAAAGTCTCGGCCGAGGGCAAAAAAGACCTGGTAGAATTTATGAAGGCCCTTTCGGGAGATTATCCGAGCAAGCCCAAGTAGCCTTCGGCCATTTTTCAAAACCATGGTCAGGATTAAAAAACAGGAGGCCAGGTTCTTAGCGAGCCTGACCTCCCGTTGTGTTTTAGGCTGGGAATTAGCCGTTGGTTTTACGCATCGGCACCCGCAGCCGCGTATAAATGCAAGTCCGCATCAGGTTTTGAAGCGGGTCACGATGTTACGGAGGGTCGTGGCTTGCGCGCCGAGTTCTTCGCTGCTGGAAGCCATTTCTTCGCTGCCGGCCGATACCTGATCGGTAACACTCGAAACATCGCTAATGGCCTTCGAGACCTCTCCGGCGTTGGTAGCTTGTTCGACCGTGGCCGTGGCGATCTGACTGATCCGCTGTGAAGTGGATTCCACGCCTTGAATGATTTTCTTCAGCGATTCTCCGGTGGCGGCGCTAAGGTCGGCCCCCTCTTCCACTCGATGGCTCGACTCTACGATCAGCCCCGAGATTTTTCCGGCGGCCTGGTTGGAACGTTCGGCCAGTTTGCGGACCTCGTCGGCAACGACGGCAAAGCCCATGCCGTGTTCGCCTGCACGGGCGGCCTCGATGGCGGCGTTGAGGGCCAAGAGGTTAGTTTGGCTGGCGATTTCGGCGATGACTTGAATGATCTCGCTGATTTCGTCCGAACTGGTCTTGATAAGTTCCATGGCCTCGATCGACTTCTGCACGGCCGAACCGCCTTCTTCGGCCAGACGATTGGTTTCCTTGGCAACACCGTCCGCCTCGTTGGCGTTTTTCCCAACCGCTTCGACCGAACGGGTTAACTCATCGATTGTTGTCGACATTTGTTCGACGTTGCTACTTTGTGTTTGTGCCCCACCGGCCAGGAGATTTGCACTTTCCGCGATCACACGCGAACCTTCGTTGAATTGTGTGGCGCTATCCCTGACTTCGCGGATAACATCGGAGAGGTCTGCGAGCATCGTCTTAATTCCAGCGGCCAATTCGTCGACCGGCTGCTCACCATCAACCGTAATAACCTGAGTCAGATCCCCCTTAGCGGCCGCCCCCACGGCATCCAGCAGATGGTCGACCTTAGTCCGAAGTTCCTCGGCAGCCAGGTGATCGGCCTCTGCGGCTTGCTCCTCGCGATTTTCGGTCTGTTGTTTTTCTTCGAAGAAGTTCCGCAGCCCGTCGGCCAATTGCCCGATGGCGTCGTCGCCGCTGACGTCGAGTTCCATCGAGTAGTCTTTCTTGGCGACTCGGTTTGCCGTTTCGAGAATACGCCCAACCTTATGTTCGGCTTCTTGAACCTCTTTGCGTTGCGTTTCGGCGTTTTCGCGAGCTTGTCGAGCTTGTTCGGCTTGTGCCTCTTGCTCGCGTTGAGCCGCTTCTTTGGTGTCGCGCATGGCCTGGTCAATCGACGCGGTCATGGAATTGAATGAACCCGCGAGCAATCCGACTTCCCCACGTTCAAAGGTATCGACGCGGTGGCTGTAATCGCCTTCGGCCACGGTATTGGCGGCAGCCAAGGTAGCCCGCAGTTGACGGGCAAGCTGTGAACTGATCAGCGTGATCGATACAATCAGCACCAAGGCCGAAAACAGGCCGACGACGAAAGCTTTCGTGACAACATCGGCC
>CAZISU010001121.1:0-2507 GCA_964541935.1 uncultured Planctomycetaceae bacterium
AGCATCGCTTAACGCTTGTGACCTATCAACTTACAGAAATGTTAATGCCATTCGCGCATGATCCCTTTAATCATGGCCAGCCCCATGCCGCCCATGTGCATTTGCGAAAGCGCCAACTTGTCGGGCCCGCGCGGCATCATCCAACCGAACATGCGTTCGACTAAATTCTTCTTGACTTTCACCGCCGCATCTTTGCGTAGCACGTTTAGGCCCCAGAACGTGAAGAACAGCGTGACATCAAATCCCATGGCCGCGGCCCCGTTGGCTATGATGAAGGCTGCCGTGGCCTTATCGAAGGAGTTGCTGAAGACGACTATCGTCAGCCCTTTTTTACGAGCAACAGACGACTCACGTGTTTCGGCAGTCGCGAGTGACGCCGCAGCGCCGTGCTTAAGTACCGTAGCGCGATAGCTCTTCCCCTCCGGCCCGATATCGACCAACTTGTTGCCTGTCGTATTGCACCAGGCGGGCACATCGGCCAAAAAACCGGGATCGGTCGCCACAATGCTGATCGCCTCGCCCGCTGCAATGGCATCGATTTCCTGCTTCAACCTTTGGATCGGGCCGGGGCACTGCAATCCGCAAGCGTTGATTTCTTTCACCACGCGTGTAACGCCCCGACTGCTCGCGGTGCTCATATCGGCATCTTGGTTCGACTGCGAAGCCATTTTATTGCTCTCCTGTTGATGTTTCATGCACTGCGATGCCTGGGTAAGCTGGTCCACCGCACAGGTTTCCATTAGATAAGTTTTGTAGCCGCCGGTCAGGTTGCGACACTTGAACCCGTGCTGCATCAGAATCCGGCAAGCAATGTAACCGCGCAAGCCGACCTGGCAAAACACCAACCATTCTTTATCCTTGGAAAGTTCGCCCAGCCGGTCACGCAAATCATCTACGGGTACATGCACGGCGCCTTCGATGATTCCCGAGGCCACCTCGTCATCGGTGCGCAAGTCCAATAATTCCTGCTCGGCACTCGGGTTGAGCATATTCTCACTGTGGCACAGTTGCACATCGCCCCGCAAAGCATTTGCGGCCACGAACCCGGCATAGTTGACGACATCCTTGGCCGAACCGTACGGGGGCGCGTAGGCGAGCTCCAGTTCCTCCAGGTCGAAAACACTCATGCCCGCGCGTATGGCGGTTGCCAACACATCGATCCGCTTGTCGATTCCGGCCGCACCGACAGCCTGCGCACCCAGCACCCTTCCGTCGTTGGGATCAAACAACAGTTTCAGACTCACGGGGAAAGCACCAGGATAATACTCGGCGTGACTGGCCGGATGTACGTAGACCTTTTCGTGGGCAATTCCAGCCCTCAGTAAGGCCTTTTCGCTCATCCCGGTCATGCCAATACCCAGGTTGAAGACCTTGCAAATTGCCGTGCCCTGGGTCTTTTTATAGGTGCTCTGGCGGCCAAAAATATTGTCGGCCGCAATCCGCCCCTGCCGATTGGCAGGCCCAGCCAAGGGAACCAGCGATTGGGCGTCGCTAAGAAAATCCTTAACTTCAACGGCATCTCCCACGGCAAAAATGTTCGGGTCGCTCGAACGCATGTGGTCGTCGACGGAAATACCGCCCAACGATCCTATTTCCAGGCCGGCAGTTTTGGCGATTCCAACTTCCGGACGCACGCCCACGGCCAGCACGACCAGGCCGCAAGAAAGCGTTTCGCCGCTGCTGAGTCGCACTTGCAGAATGTCCTGCCCGTTCCCGTTTCCGCTGCCACCATGCAGAAATTCGGTGGCCGAAGTCCCCAGCCGCAGGTCGACGCCCTGCAGGACAAGCTCCTGGTGCAGCGGCGTTACCATCTCTGCATCGGCCGGGCTCATTACCTGGTCGGCCAATTCCACCAGTGTCACGGCCAAACCGCGGTTGCGAAACGCCTCGACCATCTCCAGACCGATATAACCACCACCCACAACAACGGCGCTGGCGGGCTTCTTATCGGCGAGCAACTGGTTGACGGCGTCCATGTCGGCCATGTTCCGCAACGTCAATACGCAATCGCTGTCGACGCCCGGGATGGGTGGAAGAATCGGTTCGGCGCCGGGGCTGAGGATCAGATTGTCGTAGCCCTGCCGGAACTCTTCGCCGCTGCTGAGATTGCGGACAATAACCTCACGCTGCTCGCGCTCGACGGAGACAACCTCGTGTCGAACGCGGACGTCTATACGAAAACGCGCGTGCAAACTCTCGGGCGTTTGCACCAACAGTTGCTCGCGCTCTTCGATCTCTCCGCCAATGTGATAAGGCAAACCGCAGTTGGCAAACGAGACGTATTGGCCCCGTTCAAATATAATGATCTCTGCGTTTTCCGAAAGACGCCTAGCCCGTGCCGCAGCCGACGCGCCGCCGGCCACGCCGCCCACGATCACAATTCTCTTGGGTTCCGACATTTTTATCTATCTCGGGTTAGTATTTGACGTCCCTCGCTTGCGCTTCGGGTTAGTATTTCGCATACTACGAGCGAATCATCGTCAACAACATCTTAAAGGGCTCGTTGG
>CAZISU010001122.1:0-2501 GCA_964541935.1 uncultured Planctomycetaceae bacterium
GAAGCCCTGCTGTACTCAAACCTGAAACCTGAAACCTGAAACCTCCTCACAACAGATACTTAATCGCAACAAACCCAGCGACTACCGCAGCGGCGAGGAGGAAGGTTATTATCGCGAAGTATTTGTCGAGCAACTCTTTGACTGTGGGGCCGAAGAAGAAAATGCACGTGGCCACCAGGTAGAACCTGGCGAATCGTCCCAGAATCGAGGCCACGATCAGGATCTGCAAGGGCACGTGGCAAACGCCGGCCGAGATGGTAAAGATTTTATACGGTATGGGCGTAAACCCGGAGAAGGCGATGGCCGCGAAGGCGTTTTGGTTGTAGCGTGTCTCGACGGCCGCGAAGAGTTCCGGTGTGAAGCCCGGTACCCAATTGAAGAAGAAATTTTGCGTGGCAACCCAAAAAGCGTAGCCGATGTACCACCCCAAAATCGCCCCCAGCACCGAAGCGATGCCGCTGACCGTGGCGTAGTAGAAGGAACGTCGGGGCTTTGAGACCGACAAGGCAATCTGTAGAACATCCGGAGGTATGGGAAAGAAGGAGCTTTCGGCAAAAGAGAGAATAAACAAAGCCGGCGTACCATAGGGAGTATCGGCCCAATGCAAAACCCAGTTATACAGCCGCTTGACAAGGCCCGGGGCCGCAGCGTTTGCTGTTTCTTCATTTGGTTGGGCTTCGGGTTTGGTCTGATTTTGGATTTTTTTCATAAGTGAATAATACAACGAAATGGTTAGTTTCACCTTGTTTGCGGTGTAAATAAGGTATTTATCAAGAAATGCGGGGAATTTCCTGGGCTAATAGTCCACTATCAGCTTGACGTTTATTGGACCGAGCGATAAAATTTGGACGAATCTATCAATTGAATACTTGCATTTGGGATAATCATAATGGACTTCCACCGTGATTCGGTGGACATTGTAATCCAAGCGCCCGCAAAGCTTAACCTGTTTTTTGAAGTTTTATGCAAACGGGCGGATGGGTTCCACGAGATAGAAACTCTCATGGTCCCCATTGGTTTATACGACAGTGTTTTTTTTAAGGAGGATTCAAGCGGACAGATACAGCTTGACTGCCACAGGGTAGAGAGTATTACAGGGAGTGCCCCGTCATCGTCTGCCGGCCCGATATTGGGGCCCGGCATTATTGAGAATGTTCCCGACGATCGCGAGAACCTTGTATTCCGAGCTGTCGAGTTGCTTCGCCGCCGGGCTAACGTTCGTGGCGGGGCCAGGTTGCGATTGGTCAAGCGTATTCCGATCGCGG
This sequence comes from uncultured Planctomycetaceae bacterium, assembly GCA_964541935.1. Taxonomy (GTDB): domain Bacteria; phylum Planctomycetota; class Planctomycetia; order Pirellulales; family Thermoguttaceae; genus JAFGTN01. The sequence goes on from CAZISU010001122.1 coordinate 1,266, forward strand.
CGGGACTTGGTGGAGGATCCAGCGATGCGGCCGCGGCACTTGTGGCCGCGAACAAAGGCTGGCGACTCGACTGGAGCACGGCCGAATTGGCCAAACTTGCCGCGGAACTGGGAAGTGACGTTCCATTCTTCCTCGACGACGGACCGGCCGTTTGTCGTGGACGAGGGGAGCTAATTGATCCGATCAGCGGCCTTGGCGAGTTGTGTTTCGTAGTGGTTCGTCCACCGGCTGGCCTTTCCACGGCCCAGGTGTATGGATCCTGCCAACCGGCCCGGCAACCTCGACAACTAGCTCCCGTGCTCGATGCCTTGGCCTGTGGCGACTTGTCGTCTGTCGGTCGATTGCTTTTCAATCGATTGCAGCCTACAGCAGCAAAGCTGTCCCCGTGGATCCATAGACTAGAGACCGAGTTTGAAAGACAGGATTGTTTAGGCCACCTAATGAGTGGCAGCGGTACATGCTACTTTGGATTGTGCCATCATATGCGACACGCCCGGCGCGTAGCCGGACGGTTGCAGGCAAGCGGAATTGGAGTAGCATACGCAGTTAAAGCATGCCGTTGATTCACCCGTGTCGTTTAAGGAGGGACCGCCGTGGAGATCACCGAGGTTCGTGTCAAGCTCATGGAAGAGCCTGGTGAACGCTTAAAGGCGTTCTGTTCGATTACGTTCGACGATGCATTTGTCGTGCGCGATCTGAAAATTATCGAAGGGTCCAGCGGACCGTTCGTAGCTATGCCTAGCCGTAAGCTTACGGCGCATTGCCCATACTGTGGCTGCAAAAACCATCTGCGCAGCGGTTACTGCAATCAGTGCGGGAAGAGGCTGCGAGAGGGCATGGCCGTAAAGGATGAAGATGGTCGGGCAAAGTTATATGCCGACATCGCTCATCCGATTAACTCCTCTTGCCGCGAGATGATCCAAAACAAGGTCATCGAGGCTTTTGAGGAAGAGAAGGGCCTGTCCGATTCGCCCGATTACATCTCGAACTACGACGACTTCGAACAAGATGATTCGGTGACGTCTGGTTCGACATCGCGACCCTCGTCTGTCGAGCCGGCGCACGTGATGCCGGCGGAAAAATTCCGCGGACCACATACTTCTCCCGCGCGGAAAGCACAGTCGACGGACAAAGCGGCCGGCTTTGGCGAAGGCGTTTTCGAGTAGCGGCCTTTTCGGCGGTTACTGAGCTCAGCGGTCGAATTATCGATCGCCTGGGTAAAAGGTGCGCTTCGGT